>CAZGRF010000476.1:0-3291 GCA_964527825.1 uncultured Pirellulales bacterium | reverse complement strand
CTACGGCAACAACAAGAAGGTCCCCTTTTCCGAGAGCGATAATGTGGATTTCCCGATTTCGCCCTACGCCGCCACGAAGAAGGCGGGCGAGCTGATCTGTCACACGTACCACCATCTCTACGACATCGGCATGACCTGCCTGCGGTTCTTCACCGTCTACGGACCGAGGCAGCGGCCTGATCTGGCTATCCACAAGTTTGCTCGGCTTATCGAGGACGGCCAGCCGATCCCGGTCTACGGGGACGGCACGATGAGTCGCGATTTCACCTACATCGACGACATCATCAACGGTGTCGTTGCGTCGATAGAGCGGTGCTCCGGCTACCATGTCTACAACTTGGGCGAATCGCGCCCCATCGATGTCAACCATCTCATCGCTGAAATCGAAAACGCCTTGGGCAAGAAGGCGACAAGGAACTACCTGCCCGTGCAGCCGGGCGATGTGGACCGCACCTACGCCGACGTCACCAAGGCTCGGCGCGACCTGGCCTACAAACCTTCGACCGACATCGCCGACGGTCTGGCCCGTTTCGTGCGCTGGCTGAGGCGGTCGGTGTGATAATCTTGCGCCGGCCCCGTAATCACGCTTGACGAAATCAGGTGTCCGCCGTAGAATCGCACTGCAATTCGGTGTAGCAGGGCAGATTCGACACAAGGAGCCAACCAGAAGAGATGAGTCAGTTGCACAGAGAACTCAGCGTTCGCAAGGCCGTCGCCATGACGGGCCTCCTTGTGTATCTGGCCATTGCGTGTTGCGTCAACTTGTTTCACAGCGAGGGGTGTCCCCTTGCCAACGGCAAGACGGCTCCCTCCAGCGATCCCTGCCCAGCATGCAAGTTCCTCGCCGGCGCGAATTCTGCTCAGGTGCTTCCTGAATCGAGTCCGGCGACCATTGAGCATCAGATCGTCTTGATTGCAGCTCCGAATTCACCCGTTATCAACTCAAGATGCTGGACCAGCTCTATCATTCTGCGTGGCCCTCCCTCTCTGACACAAGTCTAGCACCATCACAATCGTAGTACGACGCGTACCGAAGTCAGTTGAAGTGATCTGCCCGGGAGCCCTACCTGGACTATCGCTTTCAAGACAAGATGCAAAACGTCAGAGGAACCTCATCCATCGAAGGGAGTTATGGATATGCAGATCAGGACTGGGCTCAGTTTAGCCTCTCCGCGCGTGGTGGCATTCGTCATCGGGCTGAGTTCCGTTGTCTCGGCTCAGAGCCAAGCCGGTAGTCTCGAAGCGATGCAGAAGCGGGTTGACGAGCTGACCACCCTCATTCAACAGATGCAGAAGGAGCACCAGGATCAAATTGCCCAACTGAAGGCCGAAATCAAGACCCTCAAAGGTGAGCCAAACATGCCTGCCCGGTCGGAGCAGGCTCCACCGGAACCCAACACAGCCGATGATGAAGTGGCGCGGCTACGTGCGCTGGCGGAAAGCCTGGCCGGTCCGAAGAAAGAAGAGAAGTCCCCCGAGGAAATCGTCTACAAATCGCGGGGGCTAAGCCTACAGCAACTCAATCCAGAAATCAGCGTATCGGGCGATTTAATCGCTTACTACAGAGACCAGGACGGAACGAGGCAGCGCACAGATGTCTTCTTGAGGGGTCTGGAGCTGAATTTTCAATCATATCTCGACCCTTTCTCCAAACTGAAGGCCACCGCACATGTACACGATGACGGCGAAGTCCATTTAGAGGAAGCCTACTACACGCATTTCACGCTGATTAAAGGCGCTACCCTCGACCTCGGTCGATTTCGCCAGCAGTTTGGCGTCGTCAACCGCTGGCATGGGGATGCCTTGGACCAGGTGCAGTATCCGCTGGCATTGCAGCGCATGTTCGGCGAGGAGGGGCTGAACCAGACGGGCGCCTCGATCGAGTGGGCGTTTCCTAAATGGGCGGGTGCCCACCACGGCGTGACCCTCCAGGTGACCAACACAGAGAATGAGCGTCTGTTCGATGGTGACACGCTGGGTACGCCATCGCTTCTGTTTCACTACAAGAACTACCGGGACCTTTCCCGCGATACCTACCTTGAGTTCGGCCTGAGCGGGCTGTTCGGCTGGAACGATGAGTGGGATATTCAGGTGGACCCGGCCACCGTCGTAACGCAGCGCGATACGCTCGGCACACGCGTGTTCGGAGCGGATATGTCAGTGCTGTGGGAACCGGCCGACCGTGCCCTGTACCACAATATCGAGTGGCGAAGCGAGGTCTACGCCCTGAACCGGGACATCCTCGCGCCGGACGGCTCGGGACCGGACACGATCAATGCCTGGGGCGCGTACAGCTATCTCCAGAGCAAGATCGCTCAGAATCTGATCATAGGGGTTCGGGGCGACTACTACGAGCCCGCCAGCAAGGACTATGCCGTCCTGCCGGATGTCTCGCTCGTGCCTTTGGCCTACCCGGCGGGCAACCCGTATCGCTGGCAGGTCGGACCATACGTGACGTGGTGGCAAAGTGAATGGGTGTTGTTCCGGGCTGAGTACAACTACGGCTGGGGCAGCGGGATGGAAAATGATGAGCACGTGCTCTGGTTCCAGACCATCTTCGCGGCCGGGCCGCACAAACATGAACGCTATTGAGGACCGATGGAGGTATATCCCATGACAATTGGACCCAGACGACTACTCTTTGCGCTTGCCATAATCTTGACTGTGCTGTTTCCCGTCGACTTGCAGGCTGCTCGCGAGCAGCATAGAACACGCCTCCGCGGTGGTCGCGAAGGAGAGGCAGCCAGGCCAATGCGTGTTGTCACTACGCTACCCGATTACGCTGCCCTTACGAAAATCATCGGCGGCGAAAGGGTCGTCGTCGAGCACATCGTGCATAGCGTCCAGAATCCCCATCAGATCAGGCCCAAACCCTCTTTCATCACGATGGTCAAGCAAGCTGACGTCTTGATTGGCACGGGTCTGGACCTCGAGATGTGGCTGCCGACGGTGGTGGACAAGTCCGGCAACGGGCGGGTTCGTAGCGGCGAAATCGGCTTTGTTGCAGTCGCGGAAGGCATCGAGCTCGTCGAGAAGCCTGCGATCATCTCCCAATCTGAAGGGGACGTACATGTCTTCGGGAACCCCCATATCACCACTAGCCCGGTCAACGCCATACAGGTTGCGAAGAACATCTGCGTCGGACTGGTCAAAAACGATTCGGACAACCGGGAGTACTATGAGGAGAACTTCAACCTGCTGAAAACCGAGATCCAGAACCGTCTGTTCGGGGAAGAGCTCGTCAAGCTGCTCAACGGCGATACGCTGTGTACGCTGGCCTCTCGCGGCCAG
>CAZGRF010000475.1:0-3291 GCA_964527825.1 uncultured Pirellulales bacterium | reverse complement strand
AGGGCCACCGTCGGGACCTCCAGCGTCCGGCCGAACCAGGTCCCGAAGCTGATCGGTGACCACAGCGACGGGGGCAACACCAGCTTGAGCAGCACCAGCATCCAGATCCAGTAACGAAAGACCGCCCGGACCCTACGCCGCAGCACAAGATCGACCAAGAGCAGTATCAGAATCAAAACACTCGATTGGACCAGCATGGGCAGCGCCGACGTGACGAATGCCCGACCGGCCGTGTTGATTGTCTGCACCACTGCGTTCATGATGGAATCTCCGCTATCTAAAACGCTCGCTCAAGCGTTCTGTTACAGTGAGATTAGGTCGCAGTTCCCTTCTTCTCCTGCCGGCGCTTCTTTCGGATCAGCGTCTCCATCTCGTCCAACTCTTTCTGTGACAGCGCATCGCTCTCGAGCATGAACTGCATCATGGGAGTGAACGCCCCGCCGAAGGCCCGGGCCAGTGTCTTCGCCAGTTCGCCCTTCTGGGCTTGGCCGCGCGTGATCGCGGCCGTGTACAGGATCAGGTTGCGGAGGCGTTCGGTCGTGAGCAGGCCCTTGACCACCATGCGGTCCATCAGGGTCTTGACGGTGCTGTAGGTCCATTTCTTGCGGGCTTCGAGCTGTTCCTGGACCGTCGGAGCCGCACATGGCTGGTGCTCCCAAACGACCTGGATAATCTCCCATTCCGCCTCGGTGAGTTCGTGGTTCTGTGTTGCCATGAAGACCTCCTTTCTCTTTACTACAGACGAGATATCTTTACAGTTGTAAAGACAAAAATCGAGAAAAGCGGAGATTTTTTCGAGATGTCTCTCGCCCGGCTGCCATCGGTCGGTTTGCGCTATTGTCGCGTCCGCTCGGGCGGTATCATCTCCGTGTCAGGAAGACGAATCAACAAGGAGTATCAGGAGCGTTTCGCATGCAAAGGTGCATCCACCTGGCGCTTCTGGGCACCATCTTGTGCCCCTGTCTGAGAAGCGCCCGCGCCGGGCAGACCGGCCACTTCACTGCCACCATCATCTACGACAATTACGTTCATACCGAGGGTCTGCGGGCGGACTGGGGCTTTGCCTGCCTGATCCGGGGCGCCGAGGAGACGATTCTCTTCGACACCGGGATGAACGGTCAACTGCTGCTGGAGAACATGGCCAAGCTCGCTTTGGAGCCGGGTGACGTCGACGTTGTGGTCATCTCGCACTTCCACGGCGACCATATCGGCGGCGTTGAGGCGTTCCTGGAGCGGAATCCCAACGTCACCGTCTACGCGCCGGCACCCAGGCAGGAGGCGTTTGCTCAGCAGGTTCGGGCCCAAGGGGCCCAAGTGATCTGGGTGGACAAACCGCTGGCTCTCTGTCGAGACGTCTACCTGACCGGCACCATGGGTGAGGGCATCATTGAGCAGTCTCTAATCCTTGACACGGAGGAAGGATCGGTGGTCATCACAGGCTGTTCCCACCCAGGAATCGTCGAGATTCTGCGGAAGACCAGGGAGATTCTCGACAGACCCATATATATGGCGTTCGGGGGATTTCACCTGTCGGGCCACTCAGAGGCGCAGCTTCGAACCGTGATCGAGCAGTTCAAGGAACTCGGCGTGGCCCGGGCAGGGCCCTCACACTGTACCGGCGACCAAGCCATCGCCGAATTCCGCCAGGCATACGGCGACCGTTTCCTCGCGCTGGGAGTAGGTAGAGTCGTAGAGATGCCACAGCGTCGGGTCGCCGCCGAATCACCCAGGATTGCCATGCTCTGGGCCTCCGTCCGAGGCGACCGGTCGGTCGAGAGCATGGCGCGACACGACCTGATTATGGCCGGGGCCGGGGGTTTCCGCCTGCGCTACGCCGGCGAGCCCACAGGTCTGGCAGAGGACTTCACGACCGATTCCGTCACGCGGGCGAAAGAGCGCATCGCCGAGTTGAGGCGACTCAACCCCGACGCCGTCATCCTTTGCGAGCTGCCGTTCTATGAATATCCCGACAGTGGGCTGCCTGAGGACCACGTCTGGTGGCTGCGTAAGGACGGGCAGCGTCAGCAGTTCTGGCCCGGGACGCACCGCATGGACTGGTCCAACGCGGAGTACCGGCGCCACGTGGTCAAGCTCACGGCTGCACTTCGGCAGGTCGGCTTCGACGGCGTCTTCTACGACAACCTGCGCGACGAACCTGAACCCTGGGTGGCGTTCCTCAAGGAGGTACGGCAAGCCATCGGCGACGAGTTCCTGATCCTGGCCAACGCCGGTTACGCGGTGGGCCGGTACGACTTCGCCACCCCCTATCTGAATGGGATGATGTACGAATCGGGCTGGAGCCACGCCCGCACCGCATGGGACGACTGCATCGCCAAAATGCAGCACACGCAGTCGCTGCTCCGCGAGCCGAAGATCAGTGTGATCGAGCGATTCGAGGAAACCCGCTCGCGGGCGGGCTGGCCGAGCGATCCCAACCGAGGCAAGAAGCCGCCTGCCGACCCGCAGGCGCGGCGCTGGAGCCTGTGCTACGCGCTGACCATCGGCGATTTCTACTACTTGTTCTCGGATAACACCAGTCACAACCACGATTGGTATCCCGAGTACGACGTCAAGATTGGCTTGCCGACGGAGCCGGGAGAGAAGGTTGGCCCCTATACGTGGCAAAGACGATACAGACGGGCGTTGGTGGTGGTCAATCTGCCGGGCGCGATCGGGCCTTATGAGGTCAAGCTCGACCAGCCCGCGAAAGACTCACTGACGGGGCGCACGGCCACGCAGTTCGCGGTTGCCCCTGGTGACGGGGCCATCCTCGTGCGCGAAGAGTGAGACGGGACCTCACCGACAGGATGCGTGGGATGGACGCCAAGCGAAAACCCGCGATTCCACGACCTGGGGCCGGGAATTCTGTAACTCTGGCTGTTTCGCTGCGTCTTTCAGATGGAAAGGCACATGATTGGCCCAATTGAGGTGGTCTTGAGCTATGTCGTCGAGTGATAGAACCCGCGCAGACAGTGCCGAATCGCAGAGCGGTCGCGGAGCGCGCTCCGCGTCGGAACCCACCGGCGCCGACCACGAGCACCTGATAACGAGACTTCACGAGGGCTACACCCGCCTGAAGCAGCAGGTGCACCGTGTCATCGTGGGACAGGACAAGGTCATCGACTCGACGCTTTGCTGTATGCTCGCAGGCGGGCACTGCATCGTGCAAGGCGTTCCGGGGCTGGCCAAGACCCTCATGGTCCACTCCATCGCCGATGCGATGAAGCTGAGCTTCAACCGCATCCAGTTCACGCCGGACCTGATGCCTTCCGACATCACCGGCGCCGACCG
>CAZGRF010000474.1:0-3316 GCA_964527825.1 uncultured Pirellulales bacterium | reverse complement strand
ATCCGCGACATGTTCGATCTCGTCAGGGCCAATGTAGCGGCCCCACCTGACGTGCAGGCGTTCTATTTCCCCACGTACGAGCAGCAGGCAGTGGCCCAGGCCAACCGCGATTGGTTTGAGTCTCAAGGCATAGCGCTCGGTTCCACGGCTCAATGGGCCAAGGGCAACGTCTGCTACTCGCAGGGGTGGGCATTGGGCACACTGAAGTACTTTCCGGCCGGCAGCGTGGACGAGGCTTACCAAACCGGCCTCCTGAGCCCGGGCGACATCCTGCTGACCGACGGCATTCCCGCGGAACTGCCCTTTCTGGCCGGCATCGTCTCGCTGGTTCCATCCACGCCGAACTCCCACGTGGCAATCCTCGCGCGCACGCAGACGGTACCGTTCGTGTATCTGGCTCTGGCTGCCGATGCCGATCTGGCCCGGCAACTCGTGGGACACAGAATCGTCTTCAGCGTCTACGATGACGGGTACGGCTCGTACGATACGAGATTGATCGACACCGACGACATCCTCGACGACGATCTGGCCGTCGAGATACTCGCGCTCAAGCTGCCTCGGCCTCTGGCGATCTCGCCGATGGCGGCGTACGGCGCCCTGGGCCTGTCGACCGAGGGACTGCAACCTTCGGACGTGCAGTACGTCGGTGGCAAGGCGACCAATTTCGCGATTCTGCGGGAGGCGATTCCGGAAAACAGCCCACGCGCGATGGCGCTGACTTTTGATCTGTGGAATGCGTTTCTGGACCAACCGCTGACGGCAGCCCCGCCCATCGTTCTCGGTCCGGGAGAACATATACTGTTCTGGGCCGACGACGATGAAGACCAGGGCCCCACCCACACCAGTTTCAAGTTGAACAGAGACGGAGAATCCATCGGCCTTTATGACGTCGACGGGACCACCCTCATCGACGCCGTGCAATTCGGTCCACAGCAGACGGATGTCTCCTACGGCCGCACCGTCGACGGCGGTGACGCTTGGCAATTCCTTGCCGTACCGACGCCGGGCCAATCCAATGCCGCCGGCTCACCTACGGCAGGTCATCATGTAGTCATCAATGAGTTCATGGCCGACAACAGAAGAACACTTGAAGATCCCAACGACCCCGGGCAATACGCGGACTGGATTGAATTGTACAACGCCTCGGACGAGCCCGTTACATTGAACGGCATGTATCTCACGGACGACATCAACGATCCGACGCAGTGGCAGATCCCGCCAGTCGTCACAGGCTCGACTCTGCGCGAAGAACTGGCGTATCGTTTGTCGCCGTATCATTCCTACCCGCCGGCCGACATGCAGACGCTGTCCGTGGCTCTGGCGTCCATTCGCAACTTCTTCACGAACTCGCAGATCGTTGGATTCGACGATGAGCTCCGCGCGGCCGTCCTGGCAGTCTTGAGCGCTCCCGAATACGGTTTCGATGCGAATGCGATGCTGCGCTTCCGAAGCTCCACCAACGTCGAAGACAGTGAGGACTATACCGGCGCGGGTCTGTACGACAGCTTCAGCGGTTGCCTGGCCGACGACCTGGACGGCGACGGCAGCGGCCCTTGCGCGTGCGACCCGAACAGGAACTCCGAGCGCAGCGTCTTCGATGCCATCCGGCAGGTCTTCGCCAGCTTCTATAACGACAACGCATATCTGGAACGGCTGCGCCGCCGCGTCGATGAGACCCAGGTGGGCATGGCGGTCCTGGTGCACCATTCCTTCCCCGACGAGCGCGAGTTGGCCAACGGCGTCGCCACCGTCGAGATCGCCGACGACGGCAGCAACAGCGTCATAACGCTTGTCACTCAGCATGGGGCCGTCTCGGTGACAAACCCGGCGGATGCCTCCATCCCGGAGGAAGTCGTGGTCACGATCCTGCCTTCCGGAAGCATCGTGCCTGCCAAACTGACGCGCTCGTCGAGTCTCATCCCTCTCGGCGGCACCGTCATGACGTGGCGCGACGACTATGTGACCCTGACCGATCTGCTGTTGCGCGTCAGTGACACCTTCCGCCAAATAACGGGCAAGACCGCGTACATGCTGGACCTGGAATACAAGAAGGTCGCGCCGGGCGACCAGACGCTCCCTGACGGCGGAATAGTCATCAAACAAGTTCGCGAGGTTCCTTCGCCCGACCGGACGCCCAGCATAGTCCCCTTCCTGATCGACGTGCCGCTTGAGCTCGAGGTCTTCTCGGGCGAGTTTGAATTGCTGGGGTCTACCGACGCCTTTGCCGATCACCGGCTGAAGTCACGGTGGATGCTTGAGACGCGCAACACGGCGCTGGACGCCAACACCCTGAACGAGGGGCTCTACAGCATGATACGCGTCGAGTACCTCGACGACGACCAAGTCCGCACGTGCGACGATGTGGCCTCGCTCTTGCTGCCGACCACCTACGACCTCGACGAAGGCGAAACGACTGACAACTGGCGGTTGAGCAATCTCGACAACCCGCGGACCTATCACCTGCGAACGACGGAAATCCCGACCGCCGTCTCCGCCGCCGAGAACCCCATCTTCATGCCGTCGGATCTGGGCGGCTATGCGTTCAACCTTCCGTACAAATGCCTAACGCTCGACGTGGAGCACGACAGCCCCGTGCCATCGTGGCATCAGCAGTTGTGGCCGAGCGATCCTCCTTCCGGCCTGCGAACGACGGTCCAGAACCGCGTATACCTGTGGTCGCCCCCGGCGGCCCATCCCGATGACGTTTTCGAGGAGCGATTGTTCACGTCAAACGGAGTCTCGATAAGGACCTCGTTCTATTGCCCGCCCCCGCCGGAAGGCTACCCCGATTGGAGCGCCCACACCGCCCCGCTGATACGCTGGGACCGCACGATCATCGAGGGGCTGACCGCCGAGCCGATTGTCCTTGAAGGGTACTACTCCCAAACGTATCGCCCGGAGCACCATAATCTCGTTGAGACGTTCCTTTTTGAGCCTCGCCTCGAACCGGGCCTGCCCGCCGCGACCTTGGCCCAGTTGGAAAGCATGAACATTCGCCTCATTCACCTGACACTGGACCACCAACCCGACGGTCACGCTTCCACCCTCACGACCTACGGTTTCGACGACTGACACGGCCGCATGTCAATGGCGTCGGACTACCCGACACACGGACGCCCTGTGGACGCTTTGCCGCAAAGGTGGTCGTTCGAGACGCGGGCGTCCCGCCCGTGCTCTTCGGGGAAGTTGAGGTAGGCGAACTCGCCGAACAGCTCGATGGCCTTGTGGTCGTAGGCCCGGGCCGCTTCCACCTCGTCGTCATACAAGCCCAGGTTGAAGTGCTCGCCTTTGAAGCTTATCGTCGCCCGCCACCCGC
>CAZGRF010000473.1:0-3322 GCA_964527825.1 uncultured Pirellulales bacterium | reverse complement strand
TTCTGTTGTACAATCTTCCGACACCGAACGTTCTGTTGTTCTTCGCAGGCCTTGTCGCGTTTTGCGGAATGACGCCGAGCTCGCTGTTTCGCAGCATCTTTGCTGCGCTGATGCTCTTGTTCTTTGTGTTCGCGTTTCGTTATACCGTTTCCGACCGCTATGCCTTCTTCATCCCGTTCTACAGCGTGGCGGCCGCGATGGTCGGCTTGGGCGCGCACGTTGTCAGGCAGCGCCTTTGTGGCAGAGTCGTGATGGGGCTCATCGCAGGTTTCGCATTGTTGCCCATCGCGGTCTATGTCGTCGCGCCGGGATGCGCCGAGCGGATGAACCTGTCGATCGGCACGCGGGCGGATGTTGTCTACCGCGACGACTACACCTATTTCCTGCAACCCTGGAAGACGGGCTACGACGGCCCCGAGCGTTTCGCGCGCGAGGCCCTGGAGGCAGCGGAGCCCAACGCCGTCATCTACGCCGACACGACGACCATCGCGCCTCTGCTGTACGCTCAAGAGGTTTGCGGAGAGCGGCCTGACGTGAGGGTTGTCACGGGTATCGTTGGCAGCGCGGGGGCGCCGCCGTACGACGAACAGGTGTTTGAGCGACTCCTGGCATGTCACCCCGTCTACATAACGTCGGACAAGGCGGGCTACGCCCCGAAGTTTGTGCTCGGCCGGTACGATCTCGCCAAGACCGGCCCGCTGTGGCGGGTGGCCAAGCCCTCGCGGCCTGCGGGCTGACACTGTAACTGGCAGGCGCGTATGCGGATATGCAGTGAACGGAACAATCCTGGTGGGTGCGACCGTTACGGTTTCGCGTGGCGGCACGTGCCTGCCGGCGGAGCGGCGCACCTGGACTTCGGCTGCGGCGACGGACGTTTTCTGCGGACGCTCAAGAGCAAGAAGATCAAGCGTCTCGTGGGCGTCGATGTCAGCCGGGAGGCGGTCGGATATGCGGCTGCATCCGCCGACTTTGAGGTCATCCACGTCGAAAAAGCGATCCCGCTGCCGTTTCCCGACCGGACATTTTCTTCGGTCACAATGATGGACGTTCTGGAGCACGTAGACGATCAGGAGTCTCTGCTGCGCGAGTTGCACCGTGTCACCCGGGACAACGGGATACTGATCGTTACCGTTCCGGGCCGACACCTGTTTTCGTTCCTGGATATGGGGAATCTGAAATTTCGTTTCCCGCGTTTGCACCGATGGTACTACTGCCGCAGACATTCGCACGCCGACTATGAGCGACGTTACGTGGCCAATCCGGATGGTCTGGTCGGGGACATCTCGGCCCGGAAGCGCTGGCACGAGCACTTCTCGCGCGACAAGCTGCAGATGCTCTTGAACTACAACGGATGGGCCGTGACCTGGTTCGGCGGCGCGGGGCTCTTCGTGCGTGTGCTCAAGATTGCCGAGTTGCTGTTGGGTCGCGTCCGGCCGCTCCGCGCCGGTATCGAAGAACTCACGGCGTGGGACGCTCGAACATTCGCGTCGGCCAATTTGTTCTGCGTCGCACGCAAATGCGCGTCGCTGCCTTTGACGGATGAGAAGGACGAGTCTTACGACTATGACCAAGCGGGTCACGACCTCCAAACGACTGGTTCACAACGCGCTCTGTAGTGTTGTGATGCTGATGAGCAACGCGGTCGTCGCGTTCCTACTGATCAGGTTCTTCTTGGGCCGGCTCGGTGAGGCGCGCTACGGCGTCTGGGTACTGATCGGCTCGGTCTTTCGCTACCGGCTGGTCTTGGGTATGGGACTCAACAGCGCCATCAACCGCAGGATTCCCATGTACCTGGCCCAGAACGACGAGCAGGGCATCCAGAACGTCATCAGCACGGCCCTGCTGTTCTTCTCGATTATCGCAGTCGTTCTAGCGTTGTTGAGCCTGCTGTTGTATGTCAAGATTGGCGACTGGTTCGCAATTGAACCCGATCTGGTCCGCGCGGCCCGTCAGCTTGTCCTGATCGTCGGATTGGGCTTTGCCGCCTCCACTCCGCTGCAACTGACCACGGCGGTCCTGAGTGGATTGCAGCGGTACGATATCATCAGCATCGTGACGCTTGTGGTTCTCACCACCAGGACGATATTGGTCGTCGCATTGCTGCTGCGCGGCTACGGCCTGCTGGCCCTTGGATACGTCTACGGCGTCAGCGAGGTCGTTGCCCGAGCCCTGCAGTATTCCTACACTCGACGCTTGCTGCCGGCGGTTTCGATCTCGTGGAAGAGTGTGAATCGTACGCTGCTGAAAGAGATGTTGTTCTACGGCATGAACACGTTCCTGTATGCCACCGGTGCCCTGATCGTCTATCGTGCCAGCGAGACGATCATCGGGATCTTCCTGGGGACCACCGAGGTGGCGCAGTTCTCCGTCGCCGCCGCAGGGGTGCTGTTGCTGTCCCAATTCGTGCAGTCCTTCACCGCGGCGATCAAACCGGCCGTCAGCGACCTGGATGCCCGCGACGATCAAGTGCGAGTCAAGCAGATTGCGTTCCTGACGCAGAAGTACAGCCTGCTATCGTTGATTCCAGCCGTGGTCTTCTTGGCCGTGATGGGCAGGGAATTCCTGACAATCTGGGTGGGAGCGAAATTCAACGACCCCGCTGTCATACGTTCTCTGGCGGCCGTACTGGCCATCCTGGCCGCGGGCTACGGCCTGATGCTGGCCCAGCACAGCAACTTCCTCGTTCTGGCCGGCCGGGGCGAGCACAAGGTCTTCGGCTTGCTCACGGCGGTGGAGGCAGGTCTGTGTATTGCCGGGGCTGTCTTCAGCGTCAAGGTGGCCGGCTGGGGTCTTCAGGGCATCGCCTGGAGCAACTTTGTCCCGATGGCGCTGGTGGCAGGCATTATTCTGCCGCTTTACTTCGGTCGGAAGATGAAGATCTCGGCGTGGGACGGCATCAAGCATGTATGGTGGCCTGCGCTGCTGGGCGGCGCGCCGGGCGTGGCCAACAACGTCCTGTGGAAATGCGTAGCCCCGCCCGATTCGTGGCTCGGACTGTTCGGCGTGATCCTGGCGGCCGGTGCCGTGACGTGCGTCTGCGGCTGGTTCCTGAGTCTGCAAAGCGCTGAGCGCCGGATGCTGCTCCATGTCATAGGGCGCGGAAACGCTGAGCAGGTACCGGAGACAATGTGATTGTGTCTGCATGGACAATACCCTGCATATTCTGATCGCCGACTACGTTCCCCTCGCCAACCGGGGCGAAGAGGCTATCGTTCGCGGGATCGAGGACATGCTCTCGGACGGCAGACCCACCGCGCTGGGTCTCTTCGACAACGTCGCGCAGGTTGCGCAGCGAGATAATGTCACGGTCTTTCCCAGGGAC
>CAZGRF010000472.1:0-3331 GCA_964527825.1 uncultured Pirellulales bacterium | reverse complement strand
GCTGCCACACGACCGGCGCCCCGCGATGTAGTCCACAATTGGATAAAAGCTCCGTATCGCGATTCAGCCCGATCTTCCACCTGCGGATAGTAGTTGCTCACGTGGTATTCGGCACGCAGGCTGCGCAGGCCTGTGGCCCGAATGGCCGCCCGGCCGCGGCTGATTCCCGGGGCGATGGAGCACGAGACGGCGAAATCCATCGGCGGCATGTATTGGACAATCGGGTGCGGCACGGGAGGCGGCCGGTAGAGTTGATTGAAGATGGTGTCGATGTCGAACAGACAATCATAGCGAAAGCGGAAGCCGAAACGAGAGGCAATGTCGTTGAGGTGTGTCCCTGTATTGAACACGTTCGTGTGCTCGCCGACCAGCAGCAGCCCGCCACCGTTTTCGACGAATCGTTCTATGTGTGCGATTTCCGCTGGGTCATATCGCGCGGTTGGGGTCTTCACGATGAGGACGTCGCAACCGGCAAGCGTGTTTGCATCGATGGGGGTCAGGAGCCGGTCCATCTCGTAGAAGCGCGAGCAATAATCGTAGATACACGCGTAGTTGTATCCTGATTCCTGGCCGTACCAGTTGGGGTCGTAGGGCCGGTCAGTGCGTTCCCAGTTTGAGCGGTGCTCGTCCACCCAGATACGGCCCTGTTTGCCCGGACCCGAAGGTTCCCACTGCAGTCCCAGCACCAGCAGAAACGAACCGATTAGAGCCAGCGCAACAGCAGATGCGCGCCTGCGCCGACTTGGTCCTAGCACAGAGGTTTGTTCGCATGAAGCGGTCGTGGGCGTGCGGATGAACCGAAGGGCCAGCAGAACGGGACCCACCAGAAGTACAAGAGCCACCCAGGGATTCCAGAACTGGTTCATCAGGACCAGCGGCGCATCGTACTCGGTCCGCAGCGCGCGATGCACATAGATCGCCATCAGGAGACCTGCCCGCAAAGGCAACCACAATGCCACTAGCGCCATCAGCGAAAACATCGACTGGACCGTGCGTGCAGTCCGCCCTGACCGTGATCCGCTTCCGAGGACGGAGAGGCAGACCATGATGGCGCCGCCTACGAGGAACGCGACGGTGGCCGGGTCCAGCAACAGTTCCCACGTGGCGCCGAGTTGATGGACGCGCCGAATTGAACCCAATGCGATCGTCGTGCCGTCAAGAGCAGCGTCCATTCCCAGTAACCGTGCAACGCCGTAGACTGCGCGGGCAAGGAAGCCAGGGAGCTCGTGAGAGCGTGCGGTGAGCGCCTCATACGCAAGCAATCCCAATGCTTGTGCGGCAAGGATGCTGCCGGCGGTCATGGCCGCCACACCGAGTCTCTGAGGCCAGCGCCGAGGAATCGGAGCCGCTGCGAGCAGCAGACCGGCGAAGACGAGGATGACCGCGGCCCGATAGGGCCAGGGGCCAATAAGCCCAAGGGGGACCAACATGGCGGTGGCTATGATCGATTCGATTCGGGTGGGTCTGTGGACGGTCACGCCGGGCAGAAGGCTCGTTCCGGCCATGATAAGAACGGCCCACACGAGCCAATTCGGATCGTGGTAGTATTCGAGCCCGAATAGCCATGAGGCGCTGAGCAGTGCCAAGCCCATCCATGCCCGTCTCATGGTGCCACCTCCTGCGTCGATGGCCTCGTCTCGCGGAGGTTTTGCGAATTCGCCGCGTTCCGCAGCATCGGGGGCATCCACACCTGCTCATCACGCAGGAGGGTGATCAGCCAACGCCAGAAGTCGGCGTTTTCGCGCAGACCCTCGAATGGTCTCCCGTCTTCATTTTCGAGATTCTGGTTTGTCGCAAAGAACGTGTCTCCGATGAGGACGACCTTTCCGGTTCCGATGCGGCGCAACATAATGACGGGTTGGTTGTCGCGTCCGTATGCCATTACGCGGGCGTCCGGGGCGTCGCAGCGAATCGGCCACGCGGCGTGAAAACGGACGTATACGCGTTGGCCCTCCGCTTCGAGATACGGCGATTTGAAATGTCCCAGGGGCACAGGCTCGAACGAATCGTCTTGTCCGATGCCGAAACCAAACTGTCTCAACAGCGGTAGGCTGGGCCCCACACGATCCTGTCCCACCGTCATGATAAGGATGCCGCCGTTATTGACGAACTGCTCGATTGCCTGAATCTCAGCCCTGGAATACGTGCGCGATCGCGCGACGGAAATCAACAGCCCGGCTCGTTCCAGGCGTTGCGGCGTCAGCTCGGCCAGCGAAAGGGCCAAGTAATCGTTTCTCATGAGCGTCAGTGCCAAGCCGCCAACGCCGTCGGGCCGCCACGATTCGCCGCTGTAAGCTTCAAGGCCGGAGGCGTCGATGTATGCCAGGTTGTTGGGCGATGGGCCGCGACCGTCGGGCAGTATCTCTGCCCTTGTGGTGTTGACCGACAGACAAACGACAAGCGAGGCAGTCAAACCGACGGCGACCAGGGCCGTCCGCCATTCACTGGGCTGTTTGCACAGAAGAACGATCGTGAGTGTCACGAGCAGGACGCCGAGGAGCTGACGCCATGCGGAATGTGGATGCGGTGCCTTGCTTGCCAGATAGGCGAAGAGTCTGGACGTGAAGACATGCGAACCGACGTTGATTCCGTTGGAAAGGTTAGACGTGTCACCGAAAGCAATGACGCGGCCCTTGCCCACGGGCTGTTCGGCGGCAAGCACGATATCCCCGAGCTTTTCGCCGGCGTCGTAGCGGCCATTTCCCATCATGGCTCGATCGCTGGCTTCGTCGCCGTTGTCGGTCCAGCCCCAGCGCCCCACCAGCAACGGTCGCGCCGGCCACTTGACGTCGACAGAAGCACCGATGACGACACCGAACTGGTTGCGGTCGTCCGCGATGCCGGCGGTCGCAGGATGGTTGATCGCTTCGTACGAGTGCAGCCAGCCCCCGACGGCAAACGTGGCCGAGTCAAACCGGACCCGCATGGCAGTCGGGAGGAGCGCCTCGTTGAAGCGGTTGCCCCCGTTGGGGTCCACCGTAGTGTGTTCACCCATAACAAGGAGCGAGCCACCTCGTTGGACGAAACTGCTGATGCGGTCTAATTGGCCGTCGGCCCAGGGTTCATCGGGGAATAGGAGCACCAATGCGTCGGCCTCCTTGAGATCGGCTTCGGACAAGTCCGGCGAGATCACGCTCTGCGCGCCGAGGCTTTCAACAAAAGCCGGCAGCATCCCGTACATGCCGCTCGACAGCCGGCCGTAAGAGTCGTGTGTTGGCTTGAGCCAGTTCAAGAAGCCCTTTTCGTAGAAGACGATCTTCCGGCCCCCGAGGGTCAGAGGTCTTGTGTGGAGCATTGTTGCCACGGGCAGCAGGACTGCTATTGACAGTGC
>CAZGRF010000471.1:0-3334 GCA_964527825.1 uncultured Pirellulales bacterium | reverse complement strand
CGAGCTCAGCAATCACGGCGTCCTTCATCGGCCCTTTGACGATCTTGGCGCCCAGCCAGTACTGATAGTACGCCAGCCATTCGTCACAAAAAGCCCGATTCAGGAGTTCCAGCAGCTCTTTGACATCCATGCCGACAATCGCGGTTCCCTTGGTTCCCATTGCTTGCCTCCTTTATTCAGATGGCTGTTATTACTCTTCCTGTCCGCGGGACACTATACTTGAGGCCCCGATGAAAGCCAATCGAATTATCTGCAACCGGCGGGACAAGACGCAGGGCGACCCGACCGAACAGTTTCGGTTTTCCAGAACAAACGGCCCGTCGGCCAGTAGATACAGAGCGTGCGGCCACGGGGCGGGGAGCGACGGAAGGCTCTCGCGGCCCTGTCTGCCGCGCGATATGATGTCGGACGGAGGGTGCTGGACCTCTGAACAATGTGAATGTCTGCTCGTTGAAAGGGAGATCGATGGATATATTCGAGTTCGCGACGGCCAAGGAGCAGTACGCCGAACGCTACTACCGGGAGCTGGCCGCCAAGACGTCCAACGCCGGGCTGAAGAACATCCTGACCATGCTGGCCGACGAAGAGGCTAAGCACGGCAGGATCGTTCAGCAGATGAAGATGAACACGCCAGGCAAGGTGTCGGCTACCCAGGTATTGGCCAACGCCAAGAAGGTCTTTGAGAAGATGCGAGGTGCGGCCGACAAGTTCGATTTCGACACCAGCGAGGCGGACGTCTACCGCAAGGCGTGTGACATCGAGAAAGAAAGCAGACAGTACTATATTCAGAAGGCCCGGGAGGTAAAGAACGCCGCACAGAAGGCGATCTTCAGGCAATTGGCCGCGGAGGAGAACAAGCACCTGCTCCTGGTCGAGAGGATTGCCGACTTCGTGGCCCGGCCTGAAACGTTCCTGGAAGACGCTGAGATGTACCACTTCGACGACTACGCCGGAGGACAGTTCTGAGGCGAACCGCGAACTGGGACAGACTCACGTCGGTCCGGCCCATCGGCCGCTCGAGTTTGCGTTGCACCCGGATCATCTCAGCGAGGAACGCTCACGACAGACTGCGCTAAGCCCTTTTCCAGGTCCGTCAGTATCTCGACAAGGCATGCATCGAACGCCTCGAGGAGGCCATCGGTGCTGTCAACCTGCAACGGTTTGACAGACTTGTAGTTGCGCGCAAAGACCCCGTTCTGGGCTGACTTCTCATCGGCAACAAGAAAGCACCGCAGTTCCATGACCGCCACAGGAGCGGCCGGATCCCGAAGATCGCCATAAAGGGCGACAATGTCCCCCTCCAGCGTGTGCGTGGGTTCAACCCGGCTTCCGGGGACCAGAACCTGATCGAAAAGGCCTGAACGCGACAACCAGTTACGGGTCCTTTCGGTAATCATAAGCGCCGGAGAAATCAGGAATTCGTGATACGAGTCCGTCTCGAACTCGAATTCGCCCGTTCGATAGACCAGTCCGCGCGTGGCGAATTCCGCGTCAATGCTGAAACGACGCACCTCCAGGATCGCTGCGCCGCGCGCCAAGGCCGGCTCGCCCTGACGGGTCGCGCTGAGGACGTAGCTGCTCCCGCGGGGCGCGCTCTGGGCACAACCAAGAACCATGAGCATCAAGACAACGCCGCTTGCCGCCGGCAGAAACTTCGTGAGTCCCGTGCGAATCATTTCAACGCCTCCGATTTGGGTGGTGGTTTGCTGAACAGCAGCTCCGACGGACGCTCTTTCAAGCTCTCCGTCAGCTCTCTGAGGTTGTCCGAAATCTCTCTGAGGTTGGCCAGTATGATCTCGACCTCAGGGCGTTCGGTGGCGATGAGCCTGTCGATGCGCGACAGCGCCGTGTCCAGGCTGTCGAGCACCTGGGGCAGATTCACCTCGGTGCCCTCGGGAATGGCCAGCAGCTTCGTAAGATGCTCGGCGGCAACGCGCAGGTCTGCAAGCAGATCTCGCGCTTCGCGGCTGAACTCCGGCACGTTCGCATCCGCGACCGCCTGATCCAACGAGGCCAACAGATGTTGGGTGGCCCGGCTGATGCGCTCGGCCTCTAGCGCCGCCAACTTCTGGCGGGCCTCCTGCAGAAGCCCACGTGCCTCCTCGCTCAGACCGGGTACATTCGCATCGACCACCGCCCTATTCAACGACACCAGCAGTTCCTGCGTCTTCTCGTTCATCGCCTTGGTGTCAAGAGCAGCCACTGCCTGGCGCGCTTCGGCCAGCAGGGCCTTGATCTCCCGACTGAGATCGGCCAGATTGGCGTCCGCAACGGCCTGATCGATAGACTCAAGCACTTGTTCCAGCGTGGCAACGAGTCTGCCGACATCAATCTCCTGCAGCCGATAGAGAATCTTGTCGATGGAGTCTTTGATCGTGGTCAACTCGCTGGGCGCCGAGGGAATATACATGTACTTCGGCTTCCAGGCAATCTTCATGACATCGAATCGGTTCGGGTCGACGTAGTTGACCTCGAGATAGGCTTCTCCGGTGAGAATGTTCGACGTGACACGGACACGCAGGCCGCGACGGATCATTTGCTCCAACACTTCGTTGGTCTCATCTTCCACCAGTTCCGGCAGGTTCCCGCGCGTCACGGAGCACACCACCCGCACATAGGGCTCATACTCCGAGATTCTGCCATTGTCCCGGCCCAGTTCGTACGCGCTGCCCACGAATCCGATCTTCTCGACCTGACCGATGCGCACGCCCCGGAACTCCACCAGCGAGCCGACGCTCAGTCCCGTAATGGACTCGTCGAAATAGCTCTCGAAGTACCTCTTGTTCTGGGCTAGCAGGCCCGCCCCGAAAATCACGACGGCAACCACGATCAGGAGCGTGGCAAGGATAACGAACATTCCTATCCTGAAGTAGTGCGGTTTCGCGCTCATCCTATCCACCTAAAGTCCAAATGGCCCCAATCCACATCCGATGTCCGTCAACATCCTATGCCGTTCCTTCCTCGGCTGCTTCGCGATTGAAGAACTGGCGCACCAGCGGATCGTCACTGCGGTCACGAAGGTCCTGAGGCGTGCCGGAAGCGATAATGGTCTTCTTGCCTTTGTCCAGCATGATCACGCGGTCCGCCACGGCGAAGATGCTGGGCAGCTCGTGCGTCACGATCACAAACGTGATGTGCAGACTCTGAGACAGCTCTAGGACCAGCTTGTCGAGTTGCACCGCCGTAATAGGATCCAATCCCGCCGACGGCTCGTCCAGAAACAGGATCTTCGGATCAAGGGCGAGCGCGCGCGCGATGGCGGCGCGCTTGCGCATGCCGCCGCTGAGCTCGGCGGGCATCTTGTACGCGGCGTCCTGCAAGCCCACCGCCTTGA
>CAZGRF010000470.1:0-3338 GCA_964527825.1 uncultured Pirellulales bacterium | reverse complement strand
TTCGACGGCGTCGCCGCGGCCTGGGAGCTTCTCGATCCCGTGCTGAAGATGTGGGAAGAGGACAAGAGCGCCCCTTTCGAGTACCCTGCCGGCAGCGACAACTTTCCGCAAGCCGACGCCCTCCTGGCCGCCGACGGTCGCCAATGGCACAGCCTCTCAGCGACGTAAAACAGATCGCGATTCCTTCTCGCACGGTCTGTCATCCCTTCGACTTCGCTCGGGGCAGGCTCTGAACGAGGCGTAGCGCAGTGAAGGATCTGGGCGGCGACCAGAAGAAACCCCCCTATCCGATGGCCAGATCCTTCGCCTGCGGCTCAGGATGACAGGCCCACCGTTGTAGCCGGTGTCCTGTGAATCCCTATGAGACGGCCTGAATGAACGCCTCGATATTCTCAGTGGGGACATCGGAAGGGACGCCACCGCCGCAGGAGAGAATGATGCGGCTGGTATCGGTCAGCGGTTCGACGGCCGCCTTGACGCTGGCAGTGACATCTTGGGGAGTGCCTTGGGCCAGGACGTCACGAGGCGGGATGTTGCCCAACAGAGTCACCTTATTGTTCGTGAGTTGCTTCATCTCAGCCAGCGAATGCTCAAAGCCGAAATTAAACAGGTTCACCCCGATCTCGGGCAGGAAGGGCGCACAGACCAAGCCTCGCGCATCGTTGTGGAAGAACCTCACGGGCACGTCGAGGCACCCGAACAGTCGCTTCAGATAAGGCATGGCCGCCTGTTTGAAATCCTCCTCGCCCAGGAATCCCACGATGTCATCGAGCAGGAAGATCGCCTCGATGGACGGGAACCACTCCTTCTGGAGCGCTAACCATTCGGCGGTGAAATCCGTAATCAACGTCAAAAGCCTTTCAATCGGCTCCGGATCGGTGCGCAGCGCCATGAGAAACTCGGTCGTGCCCATGAGGAAGCTGGCAATGTTAAGCGGACCGCGCGCCACAGCGAACTTGATCTGGTGTCCTTCATCTTCGATGCGCGCCTGGTGGTGCCGGAGCCGGCGCAGGACAAAAGGCAGCAATCCATCCGTCTTGGCATTCGGTTTTTCGAGCCGCGCAATGTCGTCCACGGACGCGATGATCTTCTCCGCATAGGGCAGGTCGTTCTCGGCCCAGCGGCACTTCGTGCCGAACGCCGAAGGTTCGGTACACATGCCGAACTCCGACCAGAATCCGGGCAGGAACATCACCTGTGGGAAGGTCTCGGTGGCCCTGAGATTGGCGTCGAGCCACTTAGTGTCACTGCTGTAGTAGTCCAGCGTAGAGATCCCCGCCCAGCCGGGCAGCCAGGGGCTGTCGATAACAAACCCGACAGGAGGCGGATCGAAGATCTCTCCATTGATGACCGCTAACAGTCTTTCCCATTGCTTGTTCGTCATTGCTGTGCACGTCCTGTCAGAACAGTTCAGAATCGCTTGATCTCCACCTCGGCGCCGGACCGCTCGGCCGAGACATAGGCACTGTAGATAGTTGCTATGCAGTCCGCAGCGAGATGGCCGTCACTGGCGACGGGTTCGCCGTAGGCGGCCGTGCGGTAGAAGGCCTCGATCTCCTGCGGATAGCCCGTGAACCAGTCCTCGTCGGGCGACGGACTCGACCAGCCTTGCTTGGTGCCGGTCTTCTCGACCACGTAGATGTCTTTGAAGTTAGCCTCGACGGGATTGTAGGCCTGCATGGCTGTATTCGGATTGATGTTGCAGACGGTCCGGTGGTTGTTGGCGGCCACCTCCAGCCAGTTGTGGATCCCGCCCAGGATGATATCCGAGGCAAGGATCGTCGCCAGCGTCCCGTCGTCGAAGACCACGTGCATCACCGAGAAATCATCGATATCGAAGTAGTCGCGGCGGATGTGTCCCTCGTCCCGGAAGTTCGGCATACGGGTCAGGGCGTGCGTCCGGGCCGTCACCGTCTTAGGGCGAATGGGCTTACCGTCCCGGGCGTTTCCTTCGACGCGCTTCAGATACAACGCCGCCGTGAGCGGATGGCACCCTTTGCCAATCATCACGCCGCCACCGGAATACTTCCAGTAGGCATACGTGCGGGCATGCGACCCGGAATGGGCCTCTTCGCCGTGAATCCAGAGGATTTGGGCGCCGGTCTTCTCGATGATCTCGCGCTCTTTCTGAATCGACGGGGCATAGACCCAGTTCTCGGCGTAGAGAATCCGGCCCTTGCTCTTGGCCTCGGCGTCCAGCATTCGCTGAACGCTCGCCAAGGCTTCCTTCAGCGCGAGCTCTTTCGAAAGGTTCTCGGCGTTGAAGTCGTCCGAGCCGTCCCCGAAATAACCCGTCAACGGCTTCTCAACAATAGCGAACTTGTCGCGCTGCAGGGCCGCGACGGCGACCGATTCGTGGGACGACGCCGTGGTGCAACAATGGATCACATCCACATCGTCAAGGAGTCGCTCCAGCGTATCGTAGATGGCGACGCCGCGAGATTCGGCGTAGGCCTCGGCCCCCTCGAGCGCGTGGACGCCCTTGATCTCAACGTTCGTGCCGTAGACCTTCTTGATCGCCTCGAAATGAAAAGACGCAGAGAACCCGGCGCCTACGATGCCGGCCCGGACGGTTTTCTTGCTCATGCACGTCTCCTTTGTGCTACTGTGCTGCAGCCGACGATCCTGCGCCGGCCTGGTATTCCTCGAACAGTCTCGCGACCTCGGCTTCCTTCGCATCGCCATCGTGGGCCACCACCCGGTAGCGCAGCGTCAGCGGCTGGCCCTGGGGAATCTCGGTGTACTGGCCTTCAGGCCAATACATGGGCGTTGGCGAAAAGAACCCGTAGTCGCGTGTGAACCACTTCGAGGGATACCAGCGGTTCTGGGGATTCTGAAAGATGGCTAGGCCCTCGGTGACGCCTTCCCGGTAGCCGCTGTAATCGCACCAGGGCGAAGCCACACCGAAAGTGCCCTTCTCACTGAGGTCTCCTTGGGCGTTCACCAGAGTCCCGCCATCATCAACACTCAGTTCCGGCACGACGCGCGCTGAGAAGAACGAGTGGTTGGTCTTACCGATGCGAATGTCTGTCAGCGGATCGAGAGTGACTTCAAAATCAATGACGCGCAGGTTGGGGCTCGACGCTGAGATTGTGACCTTGCGGCGGTCACGAATGATTGGCTCCTGGCCCGGCTGCCGCCAGAGACACTCGTCTTCGAAGACTACCACCGGACCGGAGGCCGCCACGATCTTAGGGCCCTGCGAAAGAATCTGGCCTCGCTCGTTCGAGTCCTGCCAGTAGTTGCCGCCGTTGACCTGGTCGCAACCGAAGAACAACGAGCGATGGTGCGGCCAGGGCCACGAGCTCTCGGTGGTGATGGACTTGCCGGAGATCGGT
>CAZGRF010000469.1:0-3340 GCA_964527825.1 uncultured Pirellulales bacterium | reverse complement strand
TGCTCGTAAGTTCGCCGCAGCAGGTCGGGATCGGCGCCCCTGCAGCACACGGAGGTTAGGGGCACCCGATCCTTTTATCATGCATTTCCTACCTTCGAAACCCAATTTGGCTCATAGAGCCTCTAACGTAACCCGGAGGATACCCACAGGTCCTAAGTCGCAACACACACCAGGTCCGCTATCGCTTCTCTCACGATAGCAGCTCTCTATCACCTGCCTCCACCAGTCAAGCCCCGCCTCGCCCGAGGCGGGGCTTGGCGCAGGCAGCCCGGCAACGTTCAATCCCGTATTTCTTCCACTTGGACTTCGACCTCGATCAGGAGTCGCCCCGGTGTTGTCAGGGTGACCGGGAGTCCTTCGTTTGGACCTACGAGCAAGTTCCGCACGACATACTTCAGTTCCGCCGGCATCACGACATCGGCGACCTTTGTCTTGACCAAAGCCATCGCCCCAGGTGGCAGGGCCGGTGATCTCGGTCCCTTGATCAACAGGATATCCCGTTCGCCGGCCCGCGGCAGCGCGATCTCGTAGGACCGATTGGAATTGGTCGGGATACTGTGCTTGTGAGGCTGGTACTTCATGTGGTCGGTGATCGAGATCGCGTCCAAGCCCTCTCGCCACGCTTCATCCACGCGCGCTGTGGCCCAGACCGACCCGTCGCAGAAGACGGCATGCGCATGCAGGTCGCATTTGAGGGTCATGTATCCCAGGATGTCGGGGATGCGAATCTCCTGCCGGACTTGGGCGAGCAACGCCGTCAGGAACCGTTCTATTGGGGACTTGCGCTTGACTCGGGACGAGAATCATCCTATTCTGACGTGTATGACGGGGTCGGTCTGGTTGACGACAAGTCTGTCTTTGTCGGTCTGTCTCAGCGTGGAGAAATGCTTCTCTCGATGTCGGCTCCGTCCCGCGGCCCAAGTGTGGGACAATGTCACAAGGCGTCGACGGCCTGCGGCATGCTGCCGTTCCGATCGCCTGGCGCGGTTCGGCGGCAAGACCGCTCGTATGTGGTGATATCGTGGATGACAATGACCCCATTCTTCTGGAAATAGACAAGCTGATCCGGTTGTCCCGCCTGAAGGAAATTGAGTTCATCATGGACACCGACCGGGCCAAGCGCCTGCGCGAAATCCGGGGCGCCCTGCGCCGCCTCCGGCCGGGCAGCTACCTTCTCGGCACCGGTCCCTCCACGGTCGGAATCATTCCGCTCGACGGACGCGAGGTTGTGCTTGGCCGGCGGCCCACCGTGCTTGAGGATCCCTGCGAATCGATAGCCGACTACAGCGCTACGGACACGCTGTACTTCGTCCCGCGCGAGGTGTCCCGCGCTCACGCCAGAGTAACGATGCAATTCGTCGGCGCGGACACGCAACACATCTTGCTTGATCTGCACAGCACGTGCGGCACGTTCGTCAACGACGCTCAAGTCGATCCCAATGGCATCGGCGTCATCCTGCGACACGGTGACGTCGTCTCCCTCGGTCCCTCACGTACAAGCACTTACGTCTACTACGAGATGAGGTGAGCTAACCGCCGCCTGCGTCGGTCCTATCCCAGGTGTCCGGTCTGCCGAAATCAAGGTTTGCACCTGGGGACTCACGGCGCGGCACCTGCGAACGCTCGCTACATCGCTGCCGGAGCGGGTTTGAGCAGGTCCTCGTCAGGCATCGTGCATACGAGTGGATTGCCAATGTATTTCTCGATCGCGGGGATGGTGAACGATTCGTCTTCACAGGCAAACGAGATCGACGTGCCGGCGACGCCGGCTCGGCCTGTGCGGCCGATCCGATGGACGTAGTCCTCCGGCTCGTACGGAAACTCGTAGTTGACCACCAAGTCGATGCCTTTGACATGCAATCCCCTGCCGGCCACGTCCGTGGCGACGACGATCTTAGTCGTCCCTTCGCGGAATTCGTCCAGGATCCTGAGCCGTTTCTTCTGAGGCACAGCGCCCGACAGCAACTCACATGCGATCCCATGCTTCCTCAGCTTCGTGGCCAGCCAATTCGCGCGGTCGCGACGATTACAGAACACCAGCGTTCGTGCGTCGCCCCGCTGCTCGATGATGTTGAAGAGCAGCTTGAACTTGTCCCGCGTTGTCACGATGTAGACGATCTGCTCGACCGTTTCGACGGCCACCTGTTCCGGCTCGACCTCGCATATCACCGGATCGGGCATCCACTGCGACGCCAGGCGCAGGACGTCCTCAGTCAGCGTCGCACTGAACAACATGGTCCGCCGCTTCGACTTGGGCGGCACCTGCCGAAGGATCCGCTTGACGTCCGGGATGAAGCCCATGTCCAGCATCCGGTCCGCCTCATCGATCACCAGCTCCTCGACATGTCCCAGGTCGATGAGCTTCCGCCGCACGAAGTCCAGTAGCCGTCCGGGCGTGGCCACGATCAGATCAACCGGCCGCTTGTCAAGCCGCTGCTTCTGCTTGCTGACCTCAAGGCCACCGTAAATGGCGATGCAGTTGAACGTGCAGTACTTGCCGAGGTCATCGGCGTCGTTGGCGATCTGGATTGCCAACTCGCGGGTCGGAGCCAACACCAAGGCCCGCGGCGAACCGTTCGGCCTGTCACCACCCACCGGCTTTCGCAGGAACTCACTGAAGATCGCTATCAAGAACGCGGCGGTCTTGCCCGTGCCGGTCTGCGCGCGCCCGGCAATGTTCTGGCCCGCGCGGATGTGAGCCAACACCTTGGTCTGAATCGGCGTGCAATACTTGAAACCGAGATCGGCAATGGCATGCATGATCGGCTCGGGAAGCCCCAAGTCATGGAATCGAGCCTCGCCCTCTTTCTCCGGCACCTGGAACTGGTCCAAGGTCCACGACTTCTTCTTCTCGCCGCGCCGTCGCCGCGAGCGACGTGAGGAACGCCCACGCCTCCCGCTGCCCTCGCGCGTGCCGTCCGCTGTGCCGCCCTCCTGGCTCAACGACACCTGGGCTTGCTCGTCCTGCCCGTCGGTGCCGGTCCGGTCCTTTGTCTTACTGCGTTTCTTGTCCATCCGACATATTGAACTACGGGACCGCCCCGAAAGCGAGATAAAATCGGCGGCTGCCGACAGATAAGGAGATGGAGCGGGAGATTCAGAGCCGTCGTAACAAGCCGACGACGACGCCCTCTATGCGGCAGTTGTTCGTCCAGATGGGCTGGTAGCTGCTGTTGGCCGGCTCCAGCCGGATATGGTCCTGTTCCCTGTAGAAACGCTTGAGCGTCGCTTCCGCTTCGTCCACGAGGGCGACGACGAGATCACCGTTGTCGGCGACGTTGCTCCGGCGGCAGATCACGTAGTCGCCCGGCTCGATGTTCTCCTCGATCATGCTGTCGCC
>CAZGRF010000468.1:0-3357 GCA_964527825.1 uncultured Pirellulales bacterium | reverse complement strand
GCGCCAAACGCGGTCGATCATGGCGTCACGGAGGTGGGAAACCGACGAGGACTTTCGCGATGGCTCCGCCTCGAGGGCGGCGAGTATCATCAAAATGTTGAATGTGTGGTACGCTCGCGATTTCGGCGGCTTCGGCACCGACCGGACACGTGAATCTTCGGCGAAGGTCCATGCGATCATATATTCCCCGCAATTCGACCCGCTCCTTGCAGAGGTGCTGGCGTGGTACGACAGCGAGGGGGAACTCACGCCCGTCGCGTTGCCCCTGAAGGGGCAGCTCGTGGACACGGCCGGCAATCCGATTGCCGGCGCGCACCTGAGCTTCACGGATCTCGAGGATTATACCACCAGGCGCGGCAGCCAAGGGCAATGCCGCACCGATGCCGAGGGCCGCTTCACGTTCGCCGGGCTCACCAGCGATCACCTTATCCATGTCGACGTCACGGCGGACGGCTATTCGCCGCGAGAGCGGCTGCAAGTGCAGCGGCTTGTGGACGGGCGTTATCGGGTTGAAGGAGACGGCCAAGACAACGTCATCGAGTTGCAGCGAGCCGCCACGATCTCCGGGGTAGTTCTGGGCCGAGACGGCGCTCCGCTGGCCGGCGCGCAACTTGCGCTCTCACCCAGTGATCGCAACAACGAGACTTATCCCAGAAGGCCGATCGCCACGGATGCCCAGGGTCGCTTTGCCGCCGAAGACGTTCCGCGAGGCCAGGCGTTCTTGTCCTATGCCGCCTCGCGCCGGGTCCCTCGGGACGGAGGATATCGCCGAGCGTACGCCGGTGCGTGTGCGACTGCCATGGTGGAGGTCGCCGAAGGTGCAGACGTCCGCGGCGTCGTGCTGGACCTGTCCAAATCCGTCTGCTCGCTCGAAGTGCAGGTCACGGACTTTTTGAACCGGCCCGTCGAGGCCGCCAAATTCTACCTCGCCGTTGCGATGCCGGACGGCCACGGGTATGGTGCCGTGGACGTCGGCGACGAAGTGAGTCCGACCGGCGTGTATCGCTTTGATGGCCTGCCGCCCGGCAAGTGGCGACTGGGCATCTACACCGGACCGTACCCTAGGGCGCTCGACGTAACGCTGACTCCGAGCAAGGTCGCTCGCTATGAAATCCAGCTCAGCGACGCTTCGCCTCGCTCTGGAAATGCGCGTCCGAGTGAGAACCGAACCAGCAGCACCGCAGATGCGGATGGGGACGGGCTGTCTGATTTTCAGGAAACCCACAAGTACCTTACGGACCCGGCCAAGGCCGACAGCGATGGCGACGGCATACCCGATGGCGATTGGGCGGAGCGGCGCGAATACAGCTACTCCGTGCGGACGGTTTTGCGCTATATGCCCCCGCTCAATGAGGGCGGGCTCAACGATGATTTCCAGGATGCGCGCGTTCTAAACCAGACGGATGACTACATCGAGGTGGAGGTCCTTCACTATCCGCTGGCGAGGGTCTACGATTCCATCGGTGGGAATCCCAACTGGAGACGAGACTACGCACGGATGACCGAATACCTTTCGCCCGGCGTGACCGCCAATTGGGACAAGCAAATGCAGCAGGACCTGCGGGCTGCCTTGAAGGCGGACCGCATTGATATCGACGCGCTCACAGACAAACAGGTTGTCGAACAGGTTTCACAATGGCTGCTGCGCCGCTCGCGCTCGCTCGACAAGGTCTTCACCACGTACTACGCTTACTATCCCGACGGAAAGCCACAGGTCTATCCTGGTCTGGAAGAGGCTTTTCGCCACGAGTTCGAGCGCGACAGCGACAACTACGACTGGACCATCGACGAGCACTTCGACCACGAGTTGCTCGGCAAGGGGATGTTCTACAACAAGACGCATGGCTCATGCACATCCACGGCGGTCTATCTGACCACGGTGTTGCGCGCTTTGGGGATTCCGACGCGCATCATCCTCGTCACGCCGGCGGTCGATGCCTCCGACCGCGATCAGGTTCTCATGGTCAAGAATGGTATCACGCACAACCGCGTCCGAGAGACAATGCTGGCCGGCTTGCGGCGATCCAGCCACGGCTTCACCAACCATGCCTTCAACGAGGTCTATGTCGGCAATCGGTGGGTCCGCCTGGACTACCACGCGCTCGGTCCACCCATTCTGGGAGTGAACCGGTTCGGCCTCCAGACGCGCCTCTACACGCTCAACGACTTAGGCGACGCCAACTTCGCCCCGACGTGGGGCAAACGCTACGCGAAAGGCGAGCGCAGCGACATCTTCAAATACAGCAACCCCTATTCCGCCGTCGGCATCTCGGATTCGTTCGGGGCTCACAGTCACGTGCCCAACCCGCCCTTCGACCCACGATCCCTCGCTTCCGGCTCAAGCGCACTGCCCGATATCTTCGTCCTGTCTCCGAGCGCGGTCGGCGTGTGGGACGACGTCATCGCTATCGTCAAAGACAAGACGTACAACAAGACGGGCCGGCCGCATCGAGCAGAGTTTTACGAGGACATCTTTGGAGGTGTCTGGGCCACGAAACCGGATGACATTCTCGTCTTGGTCTTCTCACTCGACACGCCGGAGCGCATCCCCGAAGGTTACGAGGACCTCCTGCCGAGGCCCTGGCCCGAGATCGAATCCCGCCTGAAGCAAGGTGAATCCGTCGAGCTTGGCGCAGAGGCACGCGGCATGAACGTCATTTTGTTGGCCGCGCCTACAAGCGGCGCGCTCAAGCCATTGATCCAAGGCTCTAAGCTGCTCGGCGCCCTCCGCGGAGGCGGCGAGACGCCGGCCGGCTCTCCGCTGCCGGCGGTGCCCATATCCTCGCCCGTCGGGTCGGTAGTCAAGCTGGACAACGGTGTTACCGTTGAGTTGCTCGGCGTTTGCGAGCATCCCAGCCAGAGCAAGCAATGGTGGCGGCCAGACGGCGCGCCGCTGGAGACAGCGCCCTACGAGACCGCCGGCAGCCTCATGAAGCACGAGGAAGGCTATGCAGACTTCGAGTTCGCCGCACAGGTGTTTGGGCCCGACGGCACCGCCATCCGATGGAGAGTCCCTGGTGGCAACCGAGGCAGTGACACCGGGAGAGCTCTGGGCCCCGGAGGCAAACGTCTCGACAATACGTACGCGTACACGTCGAATCAACCCACCGACGCGAAGATGACTGATGTCTTCATAGGTATCGCAAGCGGCCCGTGGCAGACGCGTGTCATCCATGAGACTCCGGACACCGAAGGCTCCTATTCCCTGGAGGGGAGCCAGGCGGTCGCGTTCGGCGCGGCGTATGAAATGGACGGTCGCGCGCACGTGCCGGTCACGACCAACATCGGGAGCAAGGAAGTGAATTACCGGGTGGTCGCTGTCGATGGTCGGGGCGAACTTCATGTCGGCAGCGTGTC
>CAZGRF010000467.1:0-3359 GCA_964527825.1 uncultured Pirellulales bacterium | reverse complement strand
GGCCCATGTGGAAGGGGTTCCAGTGGCCCTCCGGTGACCAGATGCGCCACCTCAAGAGCTTCATCCTCTCGGAGGGACGGCGATATCAATACCTGATTCCGTGTACCGACCGGATCTCACCCAACCAGTCAGCGGGTCCGAAAGCTGCGGCCGGCTGGGCTTATGGCGCAGCGACGCCGGAACAGGACCTCCTTCTGCTGTACTTTGAGAAAGACTGTCCCCAGGCTGCCGTCACGGGGATGAAGGCAAACGCACGTTACGCCGCTCGTTGGTTCGATCCGCGAAACGGCACATGGATCGATGTGGATGTCGCGCTCGTCACCGACGCGTCCGGCCGGCTGACGTTGCCACCGTTCCCGAATCAGACGGCAAGATCGGACATGGACTGGGCCCTGAAGCTCACACTGGCAGCCAATCGGTAGCCTGAACGATCACCGGCATGCTTTGGAGCACTCGCCTTGCAGGGTTTCGCATATCTCGCGGTTGCGAATGAACCGCATCGCTAGAGTACATCGGCCAGGCCGAGCGCCGCACCAGCGCCATCCGTCGCCGTCAATCAATAGCACAACTCTTGACACCGCCCAGACCCGATGTCAGAATCATTCGACTCTGAAGTATGGAGGCCAAAATGACAATTCGTGCTTGTCTCGCTGTTTCGTGCCTGCTGGTGCCGACTCTGGCCTGGTCGCAACAGGCCAACGTCAATCTGGACTACAACCCCCAGAAGAACACCGAGAATCTCACTCCGTTCAGCGCTCCGCTCAATTCACCAGACGTCCGCGACGATGGGACCGTGACGTTTCGGCTGAGGGCGCCTCAAGCGAAGGAGGTGCGGCTCACGGGCGTGGCCGTTCTTACCGCATTGGGGAAATCAGGCCAGCCCGTACCGTTCGAGAAGGGGGACGACGGCGTGTGGACCCTGACGGTCGGCCCGCTCAAGCCGGACATGTACATTTACTACTTCAACGTGGATGGGGTGCAAGTCGCCGATCCCAGCAACACTATCGCCGGTTTCACGGCCATGCCGCCGTACAGCCAACTGGTCGTGCACGGCAGCGGTCCCGCGTACTACGATGCGCGCAACGTTCCGCACGGCACGGTGACACGCCATGTCTATCATTCGGATGTCACTAACGGTGAGCGCGAGCTCTACGTCTACACGCCCCCCGGCTATGATCGCAGCAAACGCTATCCCACGCTCTATCTGGTGGGCGGAAGCGGCGACCTGCCTTCCAACTGGGTGTACGACGGGCGCGTGAATTTCATGATGGACAACCTGCTGGCAGAGGGCAAAGCCGTCCCGATGGTCATCGCCATCCCCAACAATCAGGTTCTCCACCGGAACCATCCCCGGCACGTGGAGTTGACGTTCAAGCTGTTCGAAGCGGAGCTCCGGCAGCATGTCATTCCGCTGGTCGAGCGTGAGTACGGCGTCCGCCGCGACCCGAATAGCCGCGCCCTCTCGGGTCTGTCCATGGGTGGGCGTCACACGATGTTCGTCGGGTTCAATTCCCCGGACCTGTTTGCCTCTTTCGGAGTGCTCAGCGCCGGCGACGTCAATAGCGAGACATCGATCGCGAAATTCCTCAGCGATCCGGACGTCAACAAAAGAGTTGATTACCTGTTTGTGGGGCAGGGCGCGGCGGAAGCTGAGGGTCGCATGGGCACCCGTTGCGTGGCTCTGCACGAAGCTCTCATGAACCACAAGATCATCCACGAATACTACGTGGGTGGATACGGCGGCCATGATTGGGCCACTTGGCGTCACCTGCTCTATTACCGCTTTCTGCCGAACCTGTGGCGGAAGAACTAACACTGGACGAAGGGGACTATTCTCATGAAGAGAACCTATCTGGTTGTGATGTTGTCAATGTGTGCCGCCGGGCTTGGCATCGCGCAGCAGCCCGCGCCGGTCATGGTCGAGGGTGGATTGGTGCAGGGGACATCGGAAGACGGGTTGACGGTCTACCGGGGCATTCCGTTCGCCGCCCCGCCGGTCGGCGACCTCCGCTGGCGGTCCCCTCAGCCCGCGGCGAAATGGGAAGGCGTGCTGCAAGCCACCAAGTTTGCTCCCGGCCCCATGCAAGGCGGGAACCCTCCCTCCGGAAAGAGCGAGGACTGCCTGTACTTGAACGTGTGGACACCGGCGAAATCGGCAAGCGATCGCATCCCGGTGCTCGTCTGGATCTATGGCGGCGGATTCGGCGCGGGAGCCACTTCCGAACGGAACTACAGCGGAGAGAATCTGACCAAGAAGGGCGTGGTACTAGTCAGTACTGCCTACCGCGTGGGCCTGCTCGGCTTCTTCGCACACCCGGAATTGACTGCCGAGAATCCGAATCACGCATCCGGCAATTACGGTCTTCTGGACATGATCGCCGGGCTCCAGTGGATCAAAAAGAACATCGCGGCGTTCGGCGGCGATCCCGACAAGGTCACGATCTTTGGCGAATCCGCCGGGGGCATTGCGGTAAGCATGCTGTGTGCGTCACCGCTGGCCAAGGGGCTGTTTCATGGTGCCATTTCACAAAGCGGCGGCTCGTTCGGACCTTCACGACCCACTACCTATCCAGGCGAGAACCAAAAATGTTTGGCCGATGCAGAACATGACGGCAAGGCATACATGGAGAATGCCGGTGTGTCCTCAATTGCGGAACTTCGCAAGATCGCAGCGGACAAACTACCGGGCGGCCGGGGATGGCCGATCATAGACGGATGGGTCATTCCCGACGACCAAGTTACGCTCTACGAGGCGGGTAAATTCAATGATACACCGATTCTGGTGGGTTACAACTCGGACGAGGGCGCTAGCTTTTCGCGAACAAGGGATCCCCAAGCGTATATCGACAGCGTCAAACAGCGCTATGGCCCCTTTGCGGAGCGACTGCTGAAGGCCTATCCGGTCGGCTCCGATACGGTTCCCAAAACCGCTCGTGACCTTTCGCGTGATGCGGCATTCGGCTGGCACACCTGGATCTGGGCAAGGCTCCAATCGAAGATGGGGGAATCCAAGGCCTACTATTACTACTTCGATCAACACCCGGAGTATCCGCCCGACTCGCCCCAGGCCGACCGCGGTTCACCGCACGGCCAGGACGTCGCCTATGTCTTCGGGCATCTCAACGCTTCGAGTCCGCGTACCACAGAGACGGATCTGGCGATCTCCGGGGCCATGATGACCTATTGGACCAACTTCGCCAGGTATGGCCACCCCAATGGCGAAGGTGTTCCCGAATGGCCGGCCTTCAGCGACACCAACCCCATTGTGATGTACTTCAGCCAGACGCCGCACACCGGGCCCGTACCCAGTGCCGAATCCCTCAAGGCCTTGGATGCCTACTTCGCGTGGCGGCGGACGC
>CAZGRF010000466.1:0-3362 GCA_964527825.1 uncultured Pirellulales bacterium | reverse complement strand
CGCCGCAGCCCAATCTTGGCAACTGCAAACGAATCAGTTCCACAGCCACCATCGGCGACAGGGCGGCCAGGGCCGTGGTGTCAAGCGAGGCAGCGCCGTCGGTCCATGTGACGGACTCAGATGCGGCGCGTCCAGCCTCTGCGCCGACCCGCTGATGAAGCTTCCTTGCGGAGGCCGCTAATTCCGTCAACTCTTCGACAAGCGGGCCGGCGGATCGGCTCTGCAAAACCGGGAGCAGCCGATGCCGAACGTGGTTTCTCGTGTACGTGCAGTCGGCGTTTGTGTGGTCTTCGCGCCATCTGAGGTTGCCGGCCTGCAGGTAGGCGATGATTTCAGCCCGCGTGCTGCCGAGTAGGGGACGAGCCAACCACAGATCGTCCTCAAGCCGCCGTGCGGGCCAGATGGCTCCGAGCCCGCGAAAGCCGGTCCCGCGTCGGAGCCGCTGGAGGACGGTCTCGGCATTGTCGTTCTTTTGATGGCCCGTGGCGATCCACGTGCAGTCGTGGCCCCGCGCGACCTCGGCGAAACAGGCCAGGCGGACCCTCCGGCCCGCGGTCTCTAACGAAAGCTTATGTTCCTCGGCATAGGCTCCTACATCTGCGCTCCTCGATACAATGCGCAGCCCAAGCTCGGCGGCGTGTTCGACAACGAAGTCCTCATCGCCGTCACTCTCACGGCCGCGCAGGTGGTGGTTGACATGCACACAGACCAAGTCCGCTCGGATGGTCCCGTTGGACGTCAAGGCCTTCATCACGTGGAGCAGCGCGGTCGAGTCGGCTCCTCCGGAAACGGCCAGCAGGACGCATCTTGCCTCTGCGAACAGCCCGTTGGTCCGGACGAAATCTGCCGCTTTTGCTTCGAGCGGTTCCACGATATGCCCTTCTATCCCCAATCTGCCACGACCAATAGAAAAGGGTCTGACGTTAGGTCAGACCCCGAAAACGCGCGTCTGCAAAGACCTCAAGACTTCGCCCGCGTCAATCCACGGACTGACTCAACTCTCTAATGCGCCGCTCGCCGTAGATCTTCCAGTCCGCGAACCTCGCTTCTCGCAGGACGGCCTCCTTGTAGAGTTCCAGCGCCTCGGCCCGGCGATGCAGCCGTTTGTCAAGAATCTGGGCGGCCATGAACCGGGCCGGGTACGGCGTGTCCGGTTCCCACTGATACGCTCTTTGGTAACACAGCAGGGCGATCTCGTAGTCTTTGAAGTACTCGTAGACTTCCGCCATCCGGTACGCGGCGTCGTCGATCTTGTCGCTGGCCGGGTACTTACGGATCATCTGGTTGTACTTGTCCAGCGCCACCCGCAGCAGCTCCTCGTCCTTGAGGATGCCGATCGGTTCGGCCTCTCGTTGTGTATCGACGGCGTCCAGGTACAGCGTATCGGCCGCCGGTATCCGCTCGTTTGCCTTCAGATCAGCAGGCAACACCTGCGCATCGATGATGTACCGATACTGAGGCATTCGATCCAGCGCCCGCAGCTCCTCCTGGGCCCACCGGAGTTTCCGGTTGTCTCCAACCACGGTATAATTTTGAATGAGCAAAACCAAGCTTTGCCGATAGGCCCGGCGGTGCAGCGCCACCTGCTCGACCAGGTCGATCTCGTCGGTCGAGCTGACAACCTGGGATGCTGCATTGGCGTCGCCCGTGGCGGCGGGACTGATGTAGGTGGTTCGCTGCGGCAGTCTCTGGGCCAGGCTGGGGTCACTGGGCCGGCAACCGGTCGTTACGATCAGTAAGGCCACAATGGATGCGGTTATAACTGTCCTTGTCATGTCATAGCCTCCTTTCAGCTATCGAATCGCTCATCTGCCGGTCGCAGGAAGCCCTTGCACTGCCGGAATTGGCCTAATCAGGACTCCTACCTGTGATGGCGGCACGTTCAACACGCACAATAAATCCGAACTTGGCCCGCACGTCAAGCCCCAAGCCGGCGAAAAAGTGGCTGGGCTGTCGGCTCCGTCCAGCGGTTGACTTGACTGCCTTGCGGGAGGCCGGGCGTGTGCATGTGGTACTGCCTCCGGGCGGGCCGCACCCGTCGTTTTCGCCGGGTTTCAGATTGTCCGCTCTGGAGACGCCACCTATACTACGCAGGCCTGTCGCGTTTCCATCGTGGCTTATTTGTTGGAAAGGTGCAATGTATGCCAACGACCTACGCTGATCCGGAGCAGTTCATCCAGGCTCTTGGCCCGATGGCCGCTCTCATCATCGTCATATTCGTGCTGGTGATGTTGTTGGCCGTCGCTATCATCAAGGCGGTCATCTACTGCAAGGTATTCTCCAAAGCAGGCTACCATTGGGCCCTTGGTCTGCTGGCTCTCATTCCGGTGCTCAACATCATCATGCCGTTTGTGCTGGCCTTCGCCCAGTGGCCCATTCAGACGGAGCTGGCGGAGTTGCGTCGGCGATTGCCTCAGAGATCTTCGTCTCTGTCGCCGGTTTAGAGCGGGAGTGTTTGGTCTGGCACCGACAGTCTGTTGGTAGGGCAGGAGGTTCCCCGATGGCAGAATCATGGACGGCAGCACAGCTTATGGAGGCAGTCCGGGCGTTCCAGCCGGCCTGTGTCATTGTCGCCGCAGCCGATCTGGACGTCTTCACCGCGCTGGACGGTCGGCCGATGACGGCCCTGATGCTGGCGGCCCGAATCGGCAGCGACCCGCGCGCCACGACCATTCTGCTCGATGCCCTGGTGGCCCTCGAGTTGCTGGAGAAGGACAGGGACGTCTATGCCGTCTCGCGCGCCGTGGCCGATCTGCTCAGCGAGAGGTCACCGGTCAATATCCTGCCGGGCGTGCGGCATCAAGCCAACTGCCTGCGCCGCTGGGCACAACTGGCCCAAGTCGTCCGGGACGGCCAGCCCGCGGCACGCACGCCGAGCATTCGCGGGCAGGCCGCCGACTGTGAGTCTTTCATCGGTGCGATGAACACCTTCAACATTGCTGCGGCCCCGGGCATCGTCGCCAGGCTGGGGCCGTTGAAATTCCAGCGACTTCTCGATATCGGCGGCGCGTCCGGAACCTGGACCATCGCCTTTCTGCTGGCGGTCCCGGAAGCGACTGCGGTGCTGTTCGACCTGCCCGATGTCATCCCTTTGGCCGAAAAGCGTCTTACCCAGGCACACCTAATCGACCGTGTCACGCCTGTGCCGGGCGACTACAATTTCGACGACCTGCCGGGCGGGGCCGACCTGGCGTGGCTGAGCGCCGTCGCCCATCAGAACTCGCGCGAGCAGAACCGGATGCTCTTTACCAAGATTCACACCGCCTTAGCTGCGGACGGGGCCCTGGTGATTCGGGATGTGGTGATGGACATCTCGCGCACGCAGCCGCGAGCGGGGGCCTTGTTCGCGGTCAATATGCTCG
>CAZGRF010000465.1:0-3364 GCA_964527825.1 uncultured Pirellulales bacterium | reverse complement strand
CTGATCCGGCTGCAAGTCCAATCTGGAATTGTGGATGAGCAGGTTTCCCGACTGATAGGGCGAGCGGCAACGACAGCCGTTGTTTTCGCATTTGCGGCCGGCGTTATCGTCTTCCTTCTGGCCAAATACAGCATTCTGGGATCCATACGACAGCTCATGCAAGGAATTGCTCGATTTGGAGGAGGCCAGCTTGACAGTAGAGTGAACGTCAGAACGAGGGATGAAATAGGAGAACTTGCCCAATCGTTCAATGGCATGGCTGAAAGCATATTGGGATACATCGCCGAGCGCAAGAAGACGGAGGAGAGACTCACGCAACTCTTGTCCCTGCATAGCGCGACCGTGGAGGCAACCGCGGACGGCATTCTGGTCGTCGATGTGAATGGCCGCGTCGTTAGCCATAATCGAAAATTCCTTCAGTTGTGGCACATTCCGGAGGATATCGCGGCCACAGAAGAGGATGACAGGTTGCTCGCCCACGTATTGGACCAACTGGAAAATCCGGAAGGGTTTCTGGCCGAAGTCCGACGACTCTACTCCTGTCCCGATGAGCAGTCCTCTGACCTGCTGAGTTTCAAAGACGGCCGCGTGTTCGAAAGGTTCTCCCAACCTCACAAGGTCAACGGCAAGATCGTGGGCAGAGTATGGAGCTTTCGAGACATCACCGAGCGCGTGAGAGCAGAGGAGCGTCAGACCCACTTGCTCGGGCAACTGGAAAAGACAAACCAAGAACTCAAGGATTTCGCCTACATTGTCTCCCATGATCTCAAGGCGCCGCTGCGCGGCATCAAGACGCTGGCCGGCTGGATATCCGCCGACTGCGCCGACAAGCTCGGCGACGATGGAAAGGAGCAACTGAGTCTGCTGCTGAGCCGGGCCGACAGAATGCATGACCTGATCGAGGGTATCCTGCAGTATTCACGAATCGGACGCGTCAAGGAAGAAATGGTCCAGGTCGACCTTAACGAGCTTGTGCCGGCCATTGTGGATATGCTGGCACCGCCCGAGAACATCACGATAACCATCCAAGACCACCTTCCCATGATTCTGTGTGAACCTACCAAGACAGGTCAGGTATTTCAGAATCTGCTGAGCAATGCCGTCAAGTACATGGATAAGTCTCAGGGGCAGATCACCGTCGGTTGTGTGGACGAAGGTGGATTCTGGAGGTTCAGCGTAACGGACAACGGGCCTGGGATCGAGGAAGAGTACTTTGAGAAGATATTCCAGATGTTCCAGACGCTGGTGCCCCGCGATACGTTCGAGAGCACCGGCGTCGGACTGGCCCTGGTCAAGAAGATCGTCGAAACGTTTGGCGGGGCCATTTGGGTGGAATCTGAGGTGGGTAGGGGAAGCACGTTCTTCTTTACCCTGCCGAGAATGCGGGAGAAGATGTCCCATGAAGAATTGCAGACCTGTACTGCTTGTTGAAGACGACACGATTGATGCCATGACGGTCCAGCGGGCGTTCAGAGATCTGAAGGTGGCGAACCCGTTGGTGCACGCCCTGAATGGAGAGGATGCTCTGACATATCTGACCGACGATGCCAACGCGCGCCCGTGCCTCATTCTCCTCGACCTGAACATGCCCAGGATGAACGGCATTGAGCTGCTGCGCATCATCAAGGCGGACTCACAGCAGCGGACAATCCCCGTTGTCGCGCTGACGACGTCCAACGAAGAATGCGATATCGTGACGAGCTTCAAGCTGAGTGTGGCCGGCTACATCGTCAAGCCGGTGGATTACCCGAAATTCGTGGCGGCCATCCGAACCATCGATCTCTATTGGACGTTGAATGAACTGCCCGAAGATAAGGCGGAGGAAAAGAATGCAAAATGCACAGCCTCTACTGTTGGTGGAGGACAATGTCGTTGACGCGTTGAGCGTCAAACGAGCCCTCCAGGAACTGGACGCTTCATACAGACTCGTTCACGTCACGAGCGGCGAGGAGGCGCTGGCGTACCTCACCTCAGGGACACACGCTAAGCCATCCCTGATCCTGCTTGACCTGAACATGCCACGCATGAGCGGCATTGAATTGCTGAGGGCCATCAAGAGCGACGAGAGCCTCAAAGCGATTCCGGTCATCGTGTTGACAACGTCTGAAGAGCCTATTGATATCGGGGCCAGCTTCGGCCTCAGCGTCGCCGGCTACGTGGTCAAACCTCTCGACTACGGCCGATTCCGGGAAACCATCAGCGCTATCGACAGCTACTGGAGTCTAAGCCACTTGCCGACAGGTTAGCCTGAAACCCGCCAGGCGAAGTGATTCTCAGCCGGCACCGTCAAGAGCCAACGGTGTCGAGCCAGAAAGCACAACCCCCGTTCGCAACCGGCCGGGGCCAAGCACCCTCCCGCTCACGGCCGGTTCTCAGACGCACCTGTGGCCTCTTCTCGATATCGACTTTTTCACCGCTTGTACCCTTGACGATGGTTCCCGCAAGCCTATAATGCATGGTTTTGCTTCTTGTGGCTCGCCGAGAGCCGCCGGCAAGGACGACTGAAGGTGCAGACAACGAACACCCAACGGTTCACAGGGCACGCCAATCCCGAGGTTGCCGTGCCGAGGTCGTGCGCAGCCGCGCTAAAACGTAACCCGAATCGAAATCGTGAGGACAAAGCGCAATGAAGAAGATGAAAGTGCTGGAGACAATTCTGATTGCTGCGGCCGTGAGCACCGCCTGCTGGGCGCAGGGCGGTACGGACCGTGCCGATGAGAACGCTCAACTCAGGACCAGGGTCGAGATCCTGGAGAAGCAGGTTCAGGATCTCACGTCGGCCGGCGGCCACGACGGGGCGTCCGCCAAGAAGGCCAGCAAGAAACCGCTGTGGTCGAACCTGGATGTCCAGTTTTATGGATTCATCAAGGCCGATGCGGCCTATGACACCGCGCAGGTCAACTCGGGCAATTACATCGTCTGGGTAGAGAAACCAAAGACCGATAAGCATGACAATCAATTCAATCTGACCGCGAACGAGACCCGGCTTGGATTTGTCATCAGCGGGCCCAAAGGGGGAACCGTGGAGACCAGCGGACATGTCGAGTTCGACTTCTTCGGCGGCGGCGCGCCAGAGAACAAGGCCGCAATCCAGATGCGTCACGCCTATCTCGAGATGCTATGGCCGGAGAGTCGGTTCAGCATCCTGGCCGGTCAGACATGGGACGTAATCTCTCCTCTCAATCCTTCCACCCTTGATTACACGGTGCTCTGGGACGCCGGCAATATTGGCTACCGACGGCCGCAGATTCGGGTCACGAAAGAGCTGACACTGGCGCCTCCGCAGACGACCCTCAAGCTCCAGGGCGCCATAAGCAGAACCATCGGTCGCAGTGGCCTGGGTGCGGCACCCACGCTCGAAACG
>CAZGRF010000464.1:0-3378 GCA_964527825.1 uncultured Pirellulales bacterium | reverse complement strand
AAGTATAGTACTTACCGTCGCACAGCATGATGGTGGAGGGGTCGTGAATTCGGACTTGGCCGTCAAGAGCAACCGACGGCGAGGCCCAAACAGCAACGGCCGCGACAAGAAGGATGAGAGATCTGATAGAGAGGATTGACTGGACGTGACAAATGGGTTTCATGGTCGGTTCCTTACCAGCGAATCGTGTCTTCCTTATTACGATATCCGAGCCGTGCCACATCACGACCGGGCTGAAACCTCACGGGAATAGTACCAAGGGCAAGAGGCATAGTCCAGCCGGAAACCGTGAATTAAGGAAACAAACCAGCTACTCAGGACCGAGTCCCGACGAACAGACTGTCCAGAGACTGACGATTGACACCCCGGACCGCGATCTGGTAGTATGGCGCCATACTTGGCATGACCCGGGAACCAGGTCTCCCTCTTCCGCGTACTGCTGGATAGGCGCGGGTGCGCACGGGCAGCTTCCCGTCAGTTCAGTCAGTTTGAAAGGAGCATTTCATGGCTTCAACCACCGTCGGCGGCAATCGTCGTGAGTTTCTGAAGAGCGGATTGGCCACGGGCGCCGCTGCGCTGTTTGCGACGCGTTTTGCGCGTGCGTCTGAGACCGGGACGCCCGTAGCGCCGCAATCATCCACCGCTACCACCGCATCGCCCAGCAAGGTCGCGCTGACCAACGGCGACAATCGCACCGACAATATCTTCCGGGCCCTGAAATCGCTGGAGAAGGAAATCGCCCAGGCCATCGGCAATCGCCGGGTGGTCGTCAAGCCCAACAACGTTTCCGCGACCAACCAGCTTGCCTCTACGCACGTCGATGCTCTGGCCGGCATACTGGAGTTCCTCAAGTCCATCGGAAAGCTCGACAACGCTATCGTAGCTGAATCCGCGATGTCCCCGACCATGGAGGCCTTCGAGAACTTGGGCTACACGACGCTGGCGGACAAGTACAAGATCAAGCTGGTGGATCTGGACCAGGAGAAGTACCAGACGATTCTGGCGTTCGACGAGACCGATGCGAAGCCGCATCCGGTGCGCGTATCGAGCATTTTGACCAACCAGGAGGACAACTTCATCATTTCGGCATGCATGCTCAAGACCCACGACCGGGCTGTCGCTACGATGTCCATCAAGAACATTATCCTCGGCGCGCCGCTGAAGCTCCCGACTTCCGATACCGGATTCCGCAATGCCGGGTTTGACGGATTCGGTGGTCGAGGCAGTCGAGGCAGAGGAAGGGGCTTTGGTGGTATGTTTGGCGGAAGCGACAAACCCATCCTTCACGGGGGCGGCGCCTACGGCATCAGCGTCAATCTGTCAATGCTGGCGCCGCTGCTTCACCCCTCACTTTCTGTCATCGACGGCTTTGAAGGCATGGAGGGCAATGGTCCGATCGGCGGTACGCCCGTGGACCATCGCGTCTGCGTCGTCAGCACCGATTACCTCGCCGCCGACACCGTCGGCGCCAGCCTCATGGGCATCGACCCTGGGGACATTGGCTACCTGAGCTACTTGGCCGCCGCCAAGGTGGGCGAGTCGGACCTGAGTAAGATGGAAATCCTCGGCGGGCCGGTCGAGAAGCTGGCCAAGAAGTACCAGCTTGGACGTTCGATACAGCAACAGCTCCAGTGGAAGAATGCGGCGCGAGTGACGGCCACGTGATAGACTTCCCTGGCGGCAATGGGGCCGACCCCCATTTGCACAAAAGTAGATTCCTATCAGTTCAGTCGGTTTGAAAGGAGCATCGAATGGCCTCATCCACCCTCGGCAACAATCGTCGTGACTTTCTGAAGACCGGACTGGCCACGGGTGCTGCAGCGCTGTTTGCGACGCGTTTTGCCCGTGCGGCTGAACCCGGGACGCCCGTAACGCCGCGACCATCTGCCGCGACCGCCGCGTCGCCCAGCAAGGTCGCGCTGACCAGCGGCGACAACCGCACCGACAATATCCTGCGGGCTCTGAAGTCGCTGGAGAAGGAAATCGCCCAGGCCATCGGCAACCGCCGGGTGGTTATCAAGCCCAACAACGTGTCCGCGAACAACCAGCTTGCCTCCACGCACGTCGATGCGCTGACCGGCATTCTGGAGTTTCTCAAGTCCATCGGCAAGCTCGACAACGCGATCATTGCCGAATCGGGCACCGCCCCCACCATGATGGGCTTCGAGAACTTCGGCTACACGACGCTGGTGGACAAGTACAAGGTCAAGCTGGTGGACCTGGACCAGGAAGAGTACCAGACGATCCTGGCGTTCGACGAGACCGACGCGAGGCCGCATCCGGTGCGCGTGTCGAGCATCCTGACCGACCCGGAGGACAACTTCATCATCTCGGCGTGCATGCTCAAGACCCACAACTTCGCCGTCGCCACAATGTCCATCAAGAACATCGTACTCGGCGCGCCGCTGAAGCTCCCGAACCCCAACGGTGGACGCGGCGGTCGGGGCGGGCGTGGCGGCCGCGGGTTTGGCGGAAGCGACAAGCCCATCCTCCACGGCGGCGGCTCCCACGGCATCAACATCAACCTCGCTATGTTGGCCCCCATGCTGCATCCGTCCCTGGCCGTCATCGACGGCTTCGAAGGTATGGAAGGCGACGGTCCGATCCGCGGCACGCGCGTCGACCATCGCGTCTGCGTCGTGAGCACCGACTACCTCGCGGCCGACATTGTCGGCGCGAGCCTGATGGGCATGGATCCAATGGACGTCGGGTACCTGAGCCATCTGGCCGGCGCCAAGGTCGGGGAGTCGGACCTGGGTAAGATGGAAATCCTCGGCGAACCGGTCGCGAAGCTGGCCAAGAAGTACCAGCTTGGGTCTTCGATAGAGAGGCAGCTCCAGTGGAAGGAGGCGGCGCGTGTGACGGCCTCGTAGATAGGCCTCCCAGCCGCTGCATCCGACCCCGCGCCGTGTGAGTTCACGCAATCATGATATGGAATGAACGTGTCGGAAATGGCACGCTCATTCCACGTGTTTCTTTACATCTCAGGCTTGAAACGAGAGCCGCTTTACGGCTGAGCCGCGCCCGAGGCCACGTCCAGAATCGCCTGATACGCCGGCTTGGGATTCAACTGGCCGTCAAACACCAGCGCAGCTTGACCACGACGCCACGACCGGTTGTCGCTGATGCCCCAGAATGTCACGCGATCGATGACGTCCGAGTGACGCATGAAGATCTCAAACAGCTTCTTGTAGACCTCTGCCTGCTTCTCGTAGTTCTCTGGCGGGATGGTCACGTTGCCACGGCCAAATCCGCCGAATGCGCCACTGTTGCTTCCCGTCGCGGTCACGTCCAACTCGGTGATGGCGACCTTCAGTCCCAAGGACGCATAGTTGGTAATCGCCTTTTCCACGTCCGCCAGGTTGGTGTCCAGGTGCC
>CAZGRF010000463.1:0-3388 GCA_964527825.1 uncultured Pirellulales bacterium | reverse complement strand
ATGGTGCGGCCAGGGCCACGAGCTCTCGGTGGTGATGGACTTGCCGGAGATCGGTCCGTTGACCGGCCAGAAATACGGGTACTTTTGCAGCGATCCGTACTTGTAGCAAGTGAAACGCTTGCCGTCGACATCGACCACAATGCGCATGCGGCTCGGCTCGATCTTGGCAGTGACCAACGGTTCCCCCGCTCCGGCCGACGCGCGCACGCCAAGAATGAGCAAGCAGGCTGCTAAGAAGACCGAAGACCGCCTGTACGTATCGTTCATGCTCCGCTCCGGAAAACGAGCCAACCCTGACACGCGGCGGCTCACAAGTGCCAGGGACTCCGCATCGGCTTGGAAACCACCCGATTCGCCTCTGCATCCCCGACGAACGTCTCTGTCTTCGGGTCCCACTTCAGCTTGCGACCGAGCCGCATCGCGATGTCACCCAACAGGCAGACCGTACAGGAGCGATGCGCTACCTCCACGGGGGCAATCGTCTCGGCCCGCGACTTGATGCACTCATAGAAGTTGCCCTTGTGGTTGTTGCTCACGTACAGCTTGGTCCCGTCGGCCCCGATCGTCTCCTCCAACAATGAGGCCGGCTCGGCCTGAATGGCTCCGCGCCGGACGTAGACCCAGCCGTCCGTGCCCTCGAACCGCACGCCCTGCTGATTCTCGCGATTGTCAGTGCAGATGACTTTGACGCCGTTGGCGTAGGTGTACTCGATATGGAACAGCCCGTGGACGTCCCAGAGTCCATCCTTGGGGAACTCCGCGCGGGCCTCGATCTCCACTGGGCCGGTATGCTCCGTGTCCATTCCCCACTGAGCGATGTCGTTGTGGTGGCTGCCCCAGCCGGTGATCATGCCGGCGCCGTAGTCGGCGATCCGCAGCCACCCGGGCCGACCGTTAATACTGTTCTGAGGATGCACGCGCTTTTCGGTGTAGGGCGCCCATGGGGCGGGTCCAAGCCACATGTCGTAGTCGAGATTCTCGGGCACGGGCATAGGCGGGGTGGGGTCGGTGCCGGGATCGATGTCGAAACCCACTTTGACGGTCTGGAGCTTGCCGATCCGGCCGTTCCGCACGAGCTCGCAGGCCTGCCGGAAGCGCGCGTCCGACCGCTGCTGACTGCCGGTCTGGAAGACGCGACTATAGCGGCGGACCGCATCGCTGAGGACGCGCCCTTCGCGAATAGTCAGCGTCAGAGGCTTCTGCAGGAAAACATCCTTGCCGGCCTGGGCGGCCGCAATGGCCGGCAGCGCGTGCCAATGGTCGGGCGTCGCGATCTGCACGGCGTCGATATCGCCTCGGGCCAGCAGCTCCCGGAAATCGCCGTAGATAGCGCATCCTTTGTAGGAATCGCCGGCGCCGCGGTCGCGATAGTAGGATTCCACCCGTCGCTGGGCGTTTCTGACGCGGTTGGAATCGACATCGCAGACGGCCACGACTTGCACCTGCTTGAATCCCAGCGCCTCTCTGAGGTCATCGGTCCCCATGCGGCCGACACCAATGCAGCCAACTGTGATTTGTTCACTCGGCGCCGTGGCCCCGAACACGCTTGATGGGACAATCGTCGGCAAAGCCAAGCCCACCCCCAGAGTCGTCGTGGTCTTGAGAAAACCGCGCCTCGACAGCGTTCGGCATCCATGTACGGTGTTGTTCTCGATTTGTCGCCGTTGCTTGCTTTTCATGGTAGGTTCCCGAGATCGACAAGGCCCGGCGGGGCCGATTTGACAACAGCCTAACGCACTGGCGGCCCCCTGTCAACGCAGACATAGCCGCCCCGTGGTTGTTCCCGACACATCGCCGATGGGCTTTTCTGCTCAATCTTCGGCGGTTGTTGTGGTATGATTGCGGGGCGCTTGTCGCACGGGCCATACCATGATCCGAAGTGCTATTGTTGTGTAGAAGGAAAAGGTACTCATGGATTCATCTCCGAACAGAAGACAATTCCTCCAGATCGCCTCCGTGGGAGCCGCCGCGTCGCTGGCGGGAATCGCAGGCTGTCAGACTCAAGGCCGTCAGCATCCAACAACAGGAGGTCACGCGCTGTCTACGGGAAGCCCCGGACACGGTGCTGCCAGGAAAGCGAAGTTCGAGTTGGGTATGGCCTCGTACACACTGCGGAAATTCGATCTGGATCAGACGCTCAAGATGACCAATCGACTCGGTCTGAAGCACATCTGCTTCAAGGATTTCCATCTGCCGCTGGACAGCAGCCCGGACCAGATCAAAGCCGCCGTCGCCAAGGTCAAAGACGCAGGCATCGACCTCTACGGGGGCGGTGTCATCTACATGCGCGACGAGGAGCAGGTGCGCCAAGGATTCGCCTACGCCAAGGCGGCCGGCATGAAGATCATCGTTGGCGTGCCCAATCACGATCTGCTGCCGCTCGTGGACGAGATGGTCAAGCAATACGACATCAAGGTGGCGATTCACAATCACGGGCCGGGCGACAGAGTGTATCCGGTGCCGGAAACAGCCTACGAGCTAGTCAAGAACCTCGACCCACGCATCGGGCTCTGCATCGACATCGGCCACACGATGCGGTCCGGCATCGACCCGTCGGAACCGGCTGGGAAGTACGCCGACCGGCTCCACGACGTGCACATCAAGGACGTCTCGGCCGCCACGCGCCAGGGCTCGACTGTCGAGATCGGACGCGGCGTGATCGACATTCCGAAGTTCCTCCGAACGCTGGTCAAGATCGACTACGCTGGTGTCGTCTCCTTCGAGCACGAGAAGGACGAGAACGATCCGCTGCCGGGCGTGGCCGAGTCGGTGGGCTACGTGCGCGGAGTCCTTGCCGCCCTCTGATGCCTCAGGGCACGGAATGGATTCGAACAGACGACAGGAGGTCAGTTTGCCATGCCGTACAATATTCGGATCGTAAGCACTTATCCGCCCCGCCGGTGCGGGATAGGGACGTTCTCGCGCGATCTGGCAACGGCCCTGGAACACTTCACCGCCGAAGTCGGCCATATTCGGGTAGCCGCCATCGACAACGGGCACGGCCCCTACGACATCCCGGTCGATCTGATCATCGATCAATACGACCCCAAGTCGTGGCAGGACACCATCACCCACATTGTCACCCGTGCAGCCGAGGGCAAGAACCCCACCGTCATGGCGCTGCAGCACGAATTCGGGCTGGACCCGGACCCGCAGGGCAACGACGGACAAGGCCACAACTTCGTTGAGATGGCCAAGGCATTTCGCAAGAGCGGGCTGACCACACTGGTCTATCTCCACACCGTGCTCGACGCCCCCGACCCACATCAAAGGGCGACTATCCAGGACCTCGCCAGGTACAGCGATGGGCTGATCGTGACCACCGAAAGCGCCATCCAGATCCTCGAATCCGATACGTACGGGATTCCGCACGACAAGCTCAAGCACA
>CAZGRF010000462.1:0-3406 GCA_964527825.1 uncultured Pirellulales bacterium | reverse complement strand
GCTCTGCTCTGACCTCCCGCACGGCTTCCTTCAATGCGCTTTCCAGACTCGTCAGGTCATGCAGACCCCTGCGCTTGACCCGGCTCTTCTTCTCATTGCGGGGCAAAGATGGGCGAGTGATTATTCGCCCCCTACGTCTTTCAATGCACATCGGTCTCTGGGCCTCACCTTCACGGCCCCATTGTAGCCACGGTTGTGCGAAAAGGCAAAGACCAAATCGGGCGGGAAACTGGATGACATGGTTTGGAGTTCCGCCTTAAGGCGGTTCTGGACCGCGTGAACGCGGAACTCCGAACGGCTATCACTCCCATTCGATCGTGGCGGGGGCTTGCTGGAGATGTCGTAGACGACGCGGTTGACGCCGCGAATTTCGTTGATGACGCGGCTGGAGATCAGGCCCAGCACCTCGTAGGGGATGTACGAGAAGTCGGCGGTCATGAAGTCGGTGGTCTCCACGGCTCGTAAGGCGATGACGCTCTCGTAGCTGCGCTCGTCGCCCATGACGCCGACGGTCGAGACGGGCAGGAGCACCGCCAGGGCCTGGGAAATCCGGCGATAGAGGCCGGCCGCCCGGATTGGGGCGCGCTACGAGGGCTTGAGCTTTTGGACCTTCTCCTGAAGCCACAGGTTGATCAGCGTGTGGGGCGAGACACCTCGCTCCTTAGCCTCGCACCGAATGGTCTCGGACAGTCCTTTCCCAATGGCGTAGAGCGACTCCTCGGACTCCAACTCCACATCGGCCCGGACAGGTTTGGTCTTGCCCCAAAAGTCGGACAGATCGTGTTCATCCCAGAACTCACTCATCGCGGAATACGTTTGAGCTTGGGAAACGCTGCTTTTGCGTCCAGGGCTCTGCTTGCGGTGGTGGATTCTTCTCACATCAGTTACTCGGAGTGGACCCTGCCAGGTTCTCCGGGGTTCGATGTTGTTTCCCTGCAGGTACCGGATACGACGCGTTCTTGGTCCAGTTCTTCGTGTTCTTGAAATCGATCCAAGAGGGCATCGAGGTCTTGGTTGCAGGCATTGAAGATCTTCTGGCGGGCCGCCCTCACCTCTTCGACAATTGGATCTGACACCATGATCTCAATCCTCCAACGATTCCAATACCTCCTCCGGCGTTACGATGAGAGGGGTCGGCCGTTTCAATTCAGCGTTTGCTCTCAACAACCTTCGAATCATCTCGCCGTTGGCGATGTGGGAGCAGTTCCAGGTAACCAGATAGTCCATCTGGTAGGATACGGCGTATGCCAAGTGCGGAATGTCGGCCCGAGCCTTGCCGACGAGGCCGAGGGTCTTGCCATAATGCCGTGTCAGAGCCCTCACGTCGTCATTGAGGGCCAGGATCGGTAGCCTCTCTATGAATCGCAAGCGCCTCTCGATAGCGTCCGGATCGCCGGCTCGCACCTCATCGAGAACGGCTTCCGATACATACAACTCGAACCTGCCATGGGCTGTCTGCCACCAGTCCTGAGTGATCTGCTGATGGGCAGCGACGATCAGATCTCGGCTGGCCTTGGCCGCCAGATAGCTCGGTATGGTTGTCTCAAGGTAGACTGTCTGCATGGCAGCTATTGTACGTCCTTGCCAGCCCGGATTCACGGAAATAATGAGTTCGGCTCGCAAGAGCAAGCCAGCAATACGAGTCGCAGCTACCGGAGAGCGGAAGAGCAGGTGATGGCGGAGTGGCACCCCCGGCCTCGGGGGTGATGGCTTCGCGTTCCCAGCCGAGGGCGGCTGGGCCACCTCACTCCCATTCGATGGTGGCGGGGGGCTTGCTGGAGATGTCGTAGACGACGCGGTTGACGCCGCGGATTTCGTTGATGATCCGGCTGCTAATCACGCTCAGTACTTCGTACGGGATGTGCGAGAAGTCGGCGGTCATGAAGTCGGTCGTCTCCACCGCCCGCAAGGCGATGACGCTCTCGTAGCTGCGCTCGTCGCCCATGACGCCGACGGTCGAGACGGGCAGGAGCACCGCCAGGGCCTGGGAAATCCGGCGATAGAGGCCGGCCGCCCGGATTGGGGCGCGCTACGAGGGCTTGAGCTTTTGGACCTTCTCCTGAAGCCACAGGTTGATCAGCGTGTGGGGCGAGACACCTCGCTCCTTAGCCTCGCACCGAATGGTCTCGGACAGTCCTTTCCCAATGGCGTAGAGCGACTCCTCGGACTCCAACTCCACATCGGCCCGGACAGGTTTGGTCTTGCCCCAAAAGTCGGACAGATCGTGTTCATCCCAGAACTCACTCATCGCGGAATACGTTTGAGCTTGGGAAACGCTGCTTTTGCGTCCAGGGCTCTGCTTGCGGTGGTGGATTCTTCTCACATCAGTTACTCGGAGTGGACCCTGCCAGGTTCTCCGGGGTTCGATGTTGTTTCCCTGCAGGTACCGGATACGACGCGTTCTTGGTCCAGTTCTTCGTGTTCTTGAAATCGATCCAAGAGGGCATCGAGGTCTTGGTTGCAGGCATTGAAGATCTTCTGGCGGGCCGCCCTCACCTCTTCGACAATTGGATCTGACACCATGATCTCAATCCTCCAACGATTCCAATACCTCCTCCGGCGTTACGATGAGAGGGGTCGGCCGTTTCAATTCAGCGTTTGCTCTCAACAACCTTCGAATCATCTCGCCGTTGGCGATGTGGGAGCAGTTCCAGGTAACCAGATAGTCCATCTGGTAGGATACGGCGTATGCCAAGTGCGGAATGTCGGCCCGAGCCTTGCCGACGAGGCCGAGGGTCTTGCCATAATGCCGTGTCAGAGCCCTCACGTCGTCATTGAGGGCCAGGATCGGTAGCCTCTCTATGAATCGCAAGCGCCTCTCGATAGCGTCCGGATCGCCGGCTCGCACCTCATCGAGAACGGCTTCCGATACATACAACTCGAACCTGCCATGGGCTGTCTGCCACCAGTCCTGAGTGATCTGCTGATGGGCAGCGACGATCAGATCTCGGCTGGCCTTGGCCGCCAGATAGCTCGGTATGGTTGTCTCAAGGTAGACTGTCTGCATGGCAGCTATTGTACGTCCTTGCCAGCCCGGATTCACGGAAATAATGAGTTCGGCTCGCAAGAGCAAGCCAGCAATACGAGTCGCAGCTACCGGAGAGCGGAAGAGCAGGTGATGGCGGAGTGGCACCCCCGGCCTCGGGGGTGATGGCTTCGCGTTCCCAGCCGAGGGCGGCTGGGCCACCTCACTCCCATTCGATGGTGGCGGGGGGCTTGCTGGAGATGTCGTAGACGACGCGGTTGACGCCGCGGATTTCGTTGATGATCCGGCTGCTAATCACGCTCAGTACTTCGTACGGGATGTGCGAGAAGTCGGCGGTCATGAAGTCGGTCGTCTCCACCGCCCGCAAGGCGATGACGCTCTCGTAGCTGCGCTCGTCGCCCATGACGCCGACGGTCGAGA
>CAZGRF010000461.1:0-3422 GCA_964527825.1 uncultured Pirellulales bacterium | reverse complement strand
AGCGGCTTGCTGATGTGCGGTGCAAACGAGACTGTGATGTCTTTGAGCATCTATGAGACCCTTGTCGCGCCTTGGCGCAGAACGATCCATCCGTCAAACAGGCATCTTCTTCCTTTGTCTGGCCAGGAAGATCTTGCCTGTCTTGATATAGCCCGTCAGCTCAATCTTGGCCGGGCAGACGTAGCTGCAGCAACCGCACTCGATGCAAGCGCTGATGAAGTACTTCTCCGCCACGTCCAACAGGTTGCTCTTGACTGCGTGCGCGATCCTCGTCGGATTGAGATTCTCCGGGCACACTTCGAGGCATCGGCCGCAACGGATGCACGCGGTCTGCCGCCGCTCGAATTTGGCGCGCCCAACCTGTTCTTTCGTCAGGACCGTGATCGCGCCGCTCGTTTTCGTGATCGGCATACTCAGGTCCGCAATCGCCAATCCCATCATCGGGCCGCCCATGACGACCTTGGCGCCTTTCGTCGTGAGACCTCCGCAGAAGTCGATCAGGCTCTCGACCGGTGTGCCGATGGGGACGTAGAAGTTGCCCGGCTTGGCAATGGCTTCGCCCGTGACGGTCACGACGCGATGCGTCAAAGGTCGGCCGTCGATGACGGCTTCGGCGATGGCCGCGGCCGTGGCGACATTTATCACCACGAGCCCGATCTGAGGCGGGATGCCTCCGGTCGGGACTGTCTGCGAAAGCACCGCGTTGATGAGTTGCCGCTCGCCGCCCTGGGGATACTTGGTCTGGAGGCGGACCACGGTGATGCTGTCCTTTGGGCCGAGCTTGTCGAGCGTCGCTGTCATGGCCTCAAGGGCCTTGGGCTTGTTGTCTTCGATTCCGATGAAGACCTTCGAGGCGCCGCAGGCTCTCTGCGCGAGCAGGACGCCCGCGATGATCTGGTCGGTCCATTCCAGCATGATGCGATAGTCGCACGTAATATACGGCTCGCACTCGCAGCCATTGACCAGCAGCGTATGCTTGGGCGGCTTGGCGTCGGGCTGCAGTTTGACACTCGTGGGAAAACCCGCGCCGCCCATGCCGACCAGCCCGGCCTCGCGGACCGCATCGCATATCTGCTCGGGCGAGTAGCCGGCCGGATCGAAGGCACTCGGCAGTTTGAATGAGGGCACGCTCGGTGGCGTATCAGGCTCGGCCTCAATCGAAACGGCCAGGCTGCGCCCCAGCACGGCGTGCGGCCGCAATGCGATTTCCTTGACCTTGCCGGCAACGGGCGCGTGGACCGGCGCACAGACGAAGGCCTGGCACGCGCCGATCTCCTGGTTGGCCTGCACAACGTCGGCCTTCTTGACGCTGGCTTGGCAGGGCGCGCCGATATGTTGACTTAAAAGAATGGCCAGTTCCTTCGCCGGCGGCCCCGATTGGATAGGACTGTCCTCGGTAAGATGCTTGCTCTCGGGGGGGTGGACCCCGCCGGAAAACGAAAACGTGCCCCTATCATTTGCGGTCATAGTGAAGCGTTCCTGACGCTAACATCGCTTCGTATGAAGGTGTTTGGTGATATGGCTTACGATCAGCATGATACCCGCGGTGGCGCCCAGCGCCAGCGCGCAGGCGCACAGCGTCTGATATGGACGCGCTACGACGTGTTGCAGCAACCGACCGAAAACGCCCAGAGCCGCGACGAACAAACCCAGGGGCAGCGCAAAGGCGACCACTGCCTTCCCCGCCACCGAGGGGCCCTTGGGGTCGCCGAGTTGCTGGTAGATTCCCTTGCAGTCGTGGGCCTGGCTACAGCCCTCGCACCACTTCGCTTGTGTCATGGTTTCAACTACCAAATGCAAAAACCCGAATTATAATACGCCAGGGTGGCATTTCAACCGGAACTTTGCGAATTCGAGGCATTTGTCATGACAAAAAGGGTGACAGTGTTGGTATCGGCCTTGGTGCTGGCTCTCGTGAGCGGCTGCGCGGTCAACCCGGTGACGGGAAAGGAGGACTTGATGTTCTTCTCTCCCGATGATGATGTCAAACTGGGGGAAAAGTACGCGCCCCAGATAGAGAGACAACTGGGCGGGCGATTCCCAGACGAGAACCTCCAGAGCTACTTGGATCGCGTCGGCCAACGCTTGGCCCGCGTCTGCCACCGGCCGGACATCGCCTACCATTTCGCCGCGGTCGATGTGGACGCCATCAACGCCTTTGCGGTCCCCGGTGGCTACGTCTACATCACCACCGGACTCCTGGAGAAGCTCAGTTCGGAAGCCGAGTTGGCCGCGATCCTGGGCCATGAAATCGGGCACGTTGTGGCCCGGGACACGATGGCAGCGCTGAGCCGACAGAGGGTGATGACGGCAGCCATGGTGGGGGCGCTGCTGAGCGGCTCCCCCGACGCGGCGCAAGGGACGAGCTTTGTTGCGGGCGTTCTTTCTCTCCAGTACAGCCGTGACGACGAGAAAGATGCGGACCTTGCCGGGCTGGCGTACATGGTTCAGGCCGGCTACGACCCCGACGCCATGATCGAGACGATGCGCGTCTTGCAGTCTCTCCAGGAGGTGCGGCCGATCGAGTTCTTTTCGACCCACCCGAATCCGGAGAATCGCATCATCTATCTCGAGGACAGAATCGAGCGGCGTTACGCCGACCTGGTGTTGCTGAAGGAGGGCCGAGAGGAGTACGCCGAGAACGTGCTTTCGGTGCTGAAGGAGCGCAAGAGCAGGAAGAAACCCACGTAGCATGGGCGTCTCGCCCATGAGTATCAGGGTCAATCCCGTATCACCCGAATGGGCAAACAAGGCCGAGAAACCGAGTATTTGCACTTGACCTGCCCAACGGGACAGGCTACCATTGTGCCTGACGGTTGGAGAGAATCGCGTGACGGCAGTGCAAGAGACAGAGAATCCGGCGAAAGCACGCGTGACATCCGTGGCGGCGCCACGGCCGGCGGCCGGTACAGGCGGACCGAAGCTGCTGGACTGCTTGCGGCAGGCACGATCCAGGAGTTGCTCGGTCACAAAGCCTGTCCTGAGCCTGTCGAAGGAATGTCAGCACCACGATGGTTTATACCCACGTTTTGAACAAAGGAGGCCACGGTGTACGCAGCCCGGTGGAGGGGCTTTAGGCCGGTTTATACAGTCTGTATAAGCCGGGAACGATTGATTCCGGGTAGATACGTAACTCGTTGATACGAAACATTTTACACGAGAATGCCAGAAGAGTACGGGACTTTTTATACAGAAAGAGCCCGTCTGTGTTTGCCGTCTTATACAGACCGTATAATCATTGTTGGCCGAATGACTTGCCGTAACGTTAAAGTACTGGATCATAAGGAGACCGAATAATGAAAGCTCTCAGATTGTTTGTACTAGGTATGCTGGTTCTTGGACTGACATCATGTAAGGAAAATGGAACCACTGAGGAGAACAAGGAGGCAGCCCTTACGGCTGCGGTCAAACAATCTGAAGAT
>CAZGRF010000460.1:0-3438 GCA_964527825.1 uncultured Pirellulales bacterium | reverse complement strand
CCAGACCCGCCTGCTGCTATGCACGAACCACCCCGACAGCCCCGGCGAGCTGCGCGAGGTCCTGCCGATCGACACCTGCCGCAACTTCAAGATGAAATTCTGGCAACCCGTCTGCCGGAAACCGCCGAAGGAGCCCGCCCGGCCGGTGGCCGATGAGTCCGACCCCGGCGTCCGCCGGATTCCGCTGGGATACGGGTTGTTCGCCACCGTCGACGCCGCCGACTACGAAAAGGTCCATGGGTATCACTGGTATCCGAGCCGCCACGGCCGCAAGGTCTACGCCGCGTGCAACGACAAAGGACGAACGGTACACATGCACCGCATGCTCATGCGGCCACCCAAAGGTTATGTGGTGGACCATATCGACGGTAATGGCCTGAACAACCGGCGCTGCAATCTGCGCGTATGCACGCCAGCGCAGAACCTCGCCAACCGAATGCCGCGCGGCGGGACGTCGCAATTCGCGGGAGTCTACCGGAGCAGGAAGAAATGGCTGGCGTATGTCACGCACCGCGCGAAGTACTACTACGTGGGGGTCTTCGACGATGAGGTCGAGGCGGCCAAGGCGCGCGACCGCAAGGCCTACGAACTGCACGGCGAATACGCGTACCTGAACTTCCCGGAGGAGTTCGAGCGCTGAACCGCGACTATCACACGACGAGGGGCAGCAGGACGTGGAGGGCAATGTCGGCGGCGAAGTGAGCTATCATGGCGGCTTCAAGGCCCTTGCGCCAATAGAGCCAGCCGAAGAGCGTTCCGGCAATGCCGTTGAGGACGATTGCGCGGACGACGACGATGAACGTCAGCGACATGAACCGGGCCGTCATGGGAAGGTGACCGAGGCCGAAGAGAACGCTGACCACAACGATGGCCGTCCACATCACAACCGCCGTCGGGGCGCGCCGCCCGGCGAAGCGCCACCAGAGCCAGACCAACAGCGTCATCACGAACAGACGCAGGAAGATTTCTTCGTTGATGCCGCCATAGAAGGAGACCAGGAATCGTTGCCACAGCGGCGGGGTCTCCTGAAAGGCGGTAATAGGCTCGACGAAGATCGCGAAGAGAAACCGGTCCATGAGGAAGATCGCGGCCCCCGCGACAGCCCCGAAGAGAATGGCCGACGAGGCCGTGCGGATGAACTGCGTGCGGCCGAGCCGGCCGTCCAACCAACTCTGGAGAAACGGCGTGCCCAGGCCCAGGCGAGCGGCCATCGGCAGGCCCAGCAGAATCGCGATGCCCGCCATGATGGTTCCCTGGACGATGTGGAGGGCTACCGCTACCGGCAGAGGCACAGGCAGGAGATTCTCGACATCAAACAGAGAGAACACATAGGGCAGTGCCGCAATCTGGCCAAGAATGGCAGCCGCCAGTAGGATGCTGAACAGCCGCCGGTCGGTGGTCGTCGTTCGCATTGCCTCAATCCCCTCACAGCCTGTCCCAACAGGCAGTCAACTGTAGTCCGAGACCCAACCACAGGCGTTGTCAGTGCAATAGACGCTTGAAAGACGATTTTCTCGCGAGATTCTCCGGCACCGGTGGGAATCTGTCAACCAGAGGAAGGGAGACTGGATGGCGTCGGCGTCTTCCAGTGACGCGATGATCGCTCGCAAGATTCGGATGGCGCGACAGCCAGTGCATCTCGGCGCGCCGGTGAGACTGCTCTCTGCCCCGCGATACCTCAGCTCTTGGCCTGGTCGAGGATGAGGGTCTTGACCATCTGGCTGGGCAGGTTCAGCGAGCCATAGGCGGCGGCCGCGGCGGCCCGCAAGTCTGGCTCGGTCTCATCGGAACTGGTCAGAGCGTAGATCTGATCGACGGTGGTGTCGGGCAGCAGGTTGCCGTTCATCCTGGCCGAGCTTGCCAGTGACGCAAACGCGGCGATGCGCACCTCCACCTGGCCGCTCGCGTTCAACGCCGCGGCGGCAATGGCACGCTGGGCATCGGGGCTGTTGAGGTAGGCGAGAATCTGGCCGGCCAGGACCTGAATCTCCTGTCGGCCGTCCTTCGTGGCGGCGACCAGAGCAGACTGCGCTTGCAGCAGATCGATCACGGGATTGCGGCTCACCGCGACCTTGAGCATCGCCTGGGCGGCGCGCAATGCGTAGCTGTCGGCCAGCTCAGGCGTCCAATTCGCGGCGCCCTCGCCGGCGGCCTGCTGGGCGAGCGCCTCGGAGAGGTTCTGCACGACCAAGCGGCTGTCGTTGAAGCCCTGCCGAGGTCCGGCGTTGGCAATGGCAATCGCGGCACTGTAGCGCACCGCCCGGTCGGGGAACACGAGGGCCTGAAGCACGGGCTGGGCCGGGCCCATCGTGTAAAGAAGCGACTTCTCGCCCGCGTTGGTCGCCAAGGCTTCCACCGCTCCCAAGGCAACGGCGGCGTTCTTGTCGTTAAGCGCGCGAGCCAAAGCCTGGTGGAGATATTCCGGTCCGGCTGTCGTGGCGTAGACCAGCGCGCCGGCGTGGCTCTCGCCAAAATAGTCGGGCATGGGCAGACCCGTCGCTTCGGCCTTGAAGAAGGCCGCCAGCCACAGTCCGATGCTCAAGCCGAATTGAGGGTCCGCCTTGAGGGACCACTCGCAGCACCGCATCGACATCAACTCGTGGAAATACGCACGGTCCACCTCGGCGCGAACGAGCCGACCGGCGTCGGCATCCCAGAACCAGACGTTCGCGATCGGCGCGCCCTCTTGCGGCGCCAGCGATTCATCGTGATGGAAGTACTTCTCACCGAGTTGGAAGAACAACGAGGCAGCCGGGACATTCACTGTGCGAGGATCGATCTGGCGGATGCTCTGTGTCGCCAGGCCGCGAAGCTCTACAGAGGGATCGTTCTCAACGACGTATCTGAGATGCGCCAGAGACTGGGGATAGCCGATCTTGCCCAACGCCTTGATGATCTCGGCCTTGACCGTGCTATTCTGCATCTGCAGTGCGGCCACCAGCGGCCGAATCGCGGGCCTGCCAATCTGTGGAAGCGCCTCGATGACGCTCTCCATCTCGGCCCGTCGCGCGGGGTCGGCCATCGCATCGAGCATAAAGGGAATCGCGTATTCGCCGGCGTTCTTGAGCCGCGCGGTGGCGCTCATCTTGCCGCGAACCGTGCCGCTGAGCCGCTTGATCTCTTCGACAATGATTTGCGGATCAGACCGCTTCTGAAAGCGGCCCTGCTCGATGACAGCCAGGAGCTTCTCTGTCAGATCGACCAACTCGCTGTCATTGGCCGTATCGACCACTCTCATGGCCAACTCATGGCCCGTGGGATTGGCCTGACTCAGCTCAAGCAGTTCCACCGGGTCGGGCGCACTCTGCAGGATGGCCTGAGCATATCCTTTGGCCAGATCCAGGTTCCCGATTTTGGCGAAATGGAGGTAGTCAGCCCAGTTATCCGCGAGTGTGCGCTCTTGGGCCAGACCGGCCCCTATAGCGAAACATCCCATAA
>CAZGRF010000459.1:0-3439 GCA_964527825.1 uncultured Pirellulales bacterium | reverse complement strand
AGGGGAATGTTCAACTATTTGTCACGTGTATTGGGAAATTTCTCCGGCCGACGGCGGCAACAGTCCGCATTGTCGCATCAACAGCAGGCTGCGGTTGCCGTCATGTCTTCGAACCGCATTTCTTGTTCGAGCATTACCTTTCCGTGTTCAGGGCAGGACTGATCGGTCCAAATCGCTCGCTTTCTCTCGTCCTTGTCGTTGTTCTCAATACGTCCGTCGGTCCGGCTTTGTGCGTTCCGACTTCGTTTCTCTCGCGTTTTCCTGGTTGACTTGCTCCTATAGCGCCGACTCGCCTGAATTGCCACGCCGACAAAACGCGCGTCACTCGACTGCGTCAGCGGACAGCCATACGTTCACCGCGACCCTGAGAGGAGACCAGGCAGAGCGGGCTGGCGCCGTCACTTCGACCCCGCGGGCCGGTCGTGTCACGGGGTCAGCAGCGAGTGGTCCGTCCGGTGCCATCCGTCGCGGATGATGGACACCGTTGCACAGGGGCAGCACCCGCAGGGGGGAAAAACAGACCGATGAGCCTGGGCCATTTCTCCATTTCTACCCTTTCGTGTGTATCCGCATATAACTATATTACCGCGCCACTCGTTGATCTGTAAAAGTAGGTAAGAAACGGATGTGACGCGTTGCGTTTGATGACCGCGTACTGAGGAGCGTGAGATGGACTGAGGGATCGTTGACATTCTCGGGTCAGAGGCGGACGAGTTGTTGACTCATCAATGCCGGACCGTCTCAGAGGACATGCTGCACCTGCCGGGTCCAACCTCCGTCAGTGAGGTTGGGGCCGCGTCCGACCGGCCGAACGCTCGGCGGGGGCTTCCTTGGCCCAGATTCTCTCTATCTTGACCCCGGCAACATCGTCAAGCAGAAGCAGCCCACGGCCAATGGGGGGTTCAAGGCCATCGATTTCGGCAAGACCCATCCGGACGTTTACGCGAAGCTCACCTCGGACCACCCGATAGACCTGACCCGATACCAGGTCGTGAACTGTTACCTGGGCCGGGTGCCCCTGGTCAATTCGGGAGGTGCTTTGGGCAGCAATGATCTCCAGCAGGCCGTCAGGACGGCCGTGATTGACAAACGTGCAGGCGGCGCGGGCCTCATCACGGGCCGCAAAGCCTTCCAGAAACCGATGAAGGATGAGGTCGAGTTGCTCAACGCCGTGCAGGACGTCTACTTGGACAAGGACATTACCGTTGCCTGATGCTGAAGGCGGACTTGTTTGGCCCGCGCGGGATTTGCCTCCAGGGCAGGCGGGGCTACGCGTTAGCTTTTGACTGTCTTAATCATCGCGGCGACAGCTTCTGCGCTTCTGGCAAGGGCCTTCTGCTCGTTGTCGGTCAGTTGGGCATCCACAATGCGTACAATGCCGCCTTCGCCCAGAACGCACGGAATGCTGAGGCACACGTCCCAGAGGCCGTACTCGCCGCGCAGGAGCGTCGAGACGGTCAGGACGCTGTTCTCGTTCCGCAGGATCGCGCCGGAGATGCGCGCCAGCGACAGGCCAATGCCGTAGAAGGTCGAGCCTTTGTAGTCGATAATGTGGTAGGCGGAATCGCGCACCTGCTCGGCGATCCGGCGGTGATGGGTCGGATAGTCGCACACCTTGCAGATGCGGCAATACTCTTCGATAGGCACGCCAGCGATGTGCGTCATGCTCCAGGCGGCCACCTCGCTGTCGCCGTGCTCACCGAGAACGTAGGCGTGGACATTGCGGGCATCGACCCCACAGTGGCGGCTGAGCATATATCTAAACCGAGCGCTATCGAGGACGGTGCCGGAACCGATGACCCTCTCTCGGGGCCATCCCAGGCAGCGAACCGCCAGTTGGGTCAGCGCGTCCACGGGATTCGTGACCATGACGAGAACGGCATCGCTGTGGTGCGGGCTGATTTGCCCGCAAATGCTTCGCACAATGCCGGCGTTCTTCTGAATCAGTTCCGTTCGCGACTGGCCTGGGGCTTGCTTGGCCCCGGCGGTGATGACGATCAGGTTCGCATCGCTGCAATCCGAGTAGTCGCCGGCTTTGACGGAGACCGGCGGGATAAAAGGCAGCCCGTGGGAAAGGTCCATCACCTCGCCTTCCGCGCGCTGGGCGTCCACGTCGATCAAGGCGATTTCACCCGCCAGGCCCGTCTGTAGCAGGGCATAGATGTAGGTGGTGCCGACCGCACCGGCCCCGATGACGACGACTTTCCGATGCCTTGTTGTCATAGCTGTCTCCTGTCGAGCCGCACCTGTCTCGCGGCCCTTCCCTTCATGCAGGAGCTGCGTTCCCTCAAGGTCTGCCTCGCAACCGAGAGAGAACCTGTCCACAGCTACTATAGAGCTTAGTTCTGTTCTGGTTCGGAGATTCCGTACAAGAGGACCACTTGTTAGCCCGAGAGGAAGCGTCCATTTTTCGCCTGGTTCAAGATGTTAGTCTTGCCCGGCCAGGCAACGACCTTATAATTGTGCTTATCCAAGCAGGCTCGCTGTGCGATCGCGGCATCCGGCTGCAAGAGCAAGGGAACCAAGGACTCGTGTGGAGAATTCCATTATGTTTGAGACACTCGACAAGTTGATGCTGGCCGGCCTCGGAGCTGTTACCATGACGCGCGAACGGGCGGAGCAGTTGTTCGACGAGTATGTCAGCAAAGGCAAGGCGGCAAAGGACAACCGCAGCGGCTTCGTCAAAGAGGTGATGGACAGCGCCGAAAAGACACGTTCCGAGCTCGAGAAGATGATCTCCGACCAGGTTCAGCAGACGGTGACCAAGCTTCACCTCGCCACCCAGGAGGACGTCCATCGGATCGAGCAGAAGCTCGACGAGCTGCTCAAGAAGGAGTAGCCAACGTTGAGCATTTGGCGGCCTCGTTTCAGGAGCAGGCTGGATCGGCTGCGCCGGTATCGGCATATCGTGGCGGTACTGATGAAGTACGGCCTGGAAGAAGTGGCCGAGGCGCTGCGGTCCAGGCTGCTGGTTCGTCTGGGAGAACGGGCTGCGCCCTTGTACGTGAAGAAGGCAGCGCAAGGGCACAGTCGCCCGGCCCGCGTGCGATTCGCTCTGGAGGAGCTCGGCCCCACCTTCATCAAATTCGGACAACTGCTCAGCACCCGTCCCGATCTTATCAGCCCCGAGTACGTGCACGAGTTCGAACGTTTGCAGGATCAGGTCAAACCCGACGCATTCGAGCGGATTCGCACAGAAGTCGAGCATCAGCTTGACGGCAGGATCGAGGACATCTTCTCATATTTCGATCCAACCCCGTTGGCGGCCGGCAGCATTGCTCAGGTCCACCGCGCCACGACCCAGGAAGGCGACAGCGTCGTCGTCAAGGTTCGCCGCCCGCGGATTGTCCAGATCATCCACGCGGAGTGCGAAGTCCTGGAGGAACTGACGGCTATTCTCAAGGCGACGCTCTTCGAGCACGAGACGATCGATCCCCAG
>CAZGRF010000458.1:0-3442 GCA_964527825.1 uncultured Pirellulales bacterium | reverse complement strand
CCCGGCGCATCTGGAACGCCTGCTTGTTCCGCTCCATCCGGGAAAACGTCAGGAAGTTGTCGATGAGCCGGCTGAGTCGCTCGTTTTCTTTCGAGACCAGTTGCAGATACTCCGTTGCCTGCTGCGTGTCGCGGTAGTTGCCATCGATGAGCGTGTCGACCAGGACCCGCATCGAGGCCAGCGGCGTCTTCAATTCGTGCGTCACCGTGGCGATGAAGTCGTTCTTGAGCCGGTTGAGCTTGACCTGTCTGCCGAGGCTCTTGGCAGCCAGGGCGCCGGAGCCGAGGATCAGAAGAATCACGAGCACGCCGGTCCAGGTGTAGATGGCGATCTGTTCGCTGGCCGCTCTGTCGAGAATATCCCCTTCCTTGAAGAACACGTCGATGCGCCACCCGGGAAAACAGTCGCCTACCGGTCCATTGGCGAAAGACTCACCTATCGGTTGCGCTAACCCTGCGACCGTCCGACCCGCCTCATCGACGATGCGGTAGTCGACGTAGCTGTTGTCGAACGCGTCGGCGTACTCCTGCAGCGCCGAACGTACGTTCCCGCTCGACAGCACCGCTAGGTAGCTACGGCTGTCCGATCGATGGACAAAGCCGTAGGCATTCGGTTCGGTTTCGGCCAAGGGCTGGAGCTTGTCGGACGGCCATTTCTCGAACAACACGGCAGTGGGGAAACAGTTCGCCAGGTCGAGAGACCGTTCCTCAACCGCGACCAGCTTTGGCAGCGACACGTCCCGCACCTTAAGCGTCCGGGACGAGACCGTGCCGCCTTGTTGAGCTAGGTCCAGGGTTTTGCGGGCGAGGAACAAGTTCTGATCCGCTCGCAAGACGGAGCCGGCTTCGTTCGACGTGTAGAGCATCGCGAGAAGCTCGTCGAAGGTCTGCTTGAATCTGGCCGCGTATTGTGCGTGGTCCTGCATCCAATTGAGCATCAGCAAGCGGGCGTCTGCGATACGCGAGAGGATTTCACTATCGCCGGTCTCGGCCAGCGGGCTGAAAGCCGCCTGGCTGCATGCTTCGAGAGCGTCGTCGGTGCGTCCCAACCTTGCCAGGGAGCGGCCCTGTCCGATCAGGGCATCCAGCAGGCCACGGTCGTCGAGTGGCAGAGTCTGCCCAACCAAAGCGGCGAGGCGCCGGCGGGCAGGCGAAGCCGACAGGGCATGCTGCTCATAGCGTGCCGCAGCCTGGGTGTAGTCTCGCTCGACGAATTCCAGTTGCCAGGCGTCCGCCAAGACCGCGGACGGCCCACCCACGCCGGTGGTATCGCTGGACAAGAGGGGATAAACACGCTGGCCTGATTCGTCGTAGACCAGCAGCGCTTCGCAATCCTCTCGGCTGGCAGCGGCAACGAGCTTTTCGTAGGGTCCGGCCGAACCGTTCTCTTCGAGCCGCCGGCACCGCTGGGCCCACGTGGCGTCAAACCGGCGGGCGGTTTCTTCCAGCTCATTCTCGTGGAACAGGACGAGCTTCTGGCGGATTACCAGGCGCTCGTTGCGCACCACCTCATTCATGAACCAGAGCAAACAGACGGTGGGTAGTATCACCGCCACGATCAACAGCAATACCACCCACCGATACTGACCGTTACCCGTGTTGAGCTTCAGTCTGGGTCGCACGGGTCACCCTTGCGTCTTCTGCGAGCTATGCTACCGGCCGGCCAACGCGGCGATGTCGGCGCGGCTCAGAGCATAGTTGTAGATGCGAACTTCGTCAAGCAGGCCGCACCAGAAACGGTCACCCATTTCAGCGTTGCTGCCGATCTGGACGAGCGCGCCGTTGACGTTGATGCCCCCCGAAGCTTCCTGGGAGGCATCGAGCGCCCCGTCGACGTATAGGCACATCTTGCTTCCGTCGTACGTGCCGGCAACATGGTACCACTCGTTCAAGCTGATGTTCCGCGAGCCTAACAGGCTGCCGTACTGATTACCGTTAGGGAGGTCAAGGCCGCTGCAGGCGAATTCGAGCGTGTCGGTCTCGTTGTTCCTTTGGATCCGCCAGGCACTGTCGCCCTTAGTGACGATGGCCTGCCAGGGTTTGTCCAAAGCTTCGGCGTTGATCCACGCCGCGACCGTAACCTCCGCGCTGAAATCGAACGCGGATTCGTTGGCTACGTCGAGAAAATCACCGTCGCCGCCGAGGTCGATCGCGCCGGCGATCTTGCCACCCGCCGGTCGCCAGTCGGGATCGCCCTGCACGGTTGCATCGTTGCCATTGCCTGAACTGTCGGCAGCGGTCCGGCCTTCGCTCTCATCGAGCTTCCACCAGGCGATCAGGCCGGCCAGTTGGATCGTGCCGATAGCACGCGGGTTCTGCCAAGCGTCGTCCTGCGTCGCGTGCCAGGCGAGCTTGCTATCACGCTCGCCGCCGCCGTCATCATCGTTGACCTGCACGTCCAGGCCTACGTTCGCGCCGGCGGCTGCTTTCGCGCCAAGCGTAGACCAGGGGAGTTGGACCTCCAGGCGGTAGCCCTTGTCGGTTCTGGCGAAGGCGTACTTGACGCCGTCGGTCTTCTCATGCTGCGATTCACCCATCGTCGGTGCGGTGGCGTCCCAGTCGAAGTGGTACTGGTAATCGTCGTCGTCATAGGACGCAGATTTGCTGTTATCCGCGTCCAGGAAAATCTCGACCGCGTCGTCGTTGTAGTATTCAGGCGAGTCGTTCTGCAGGTCGTCGTCGGCAACATCTACCAGGGCGTAGAGGTTGTCCTTGTCCCAGAGCGCCTTGAACGAAGCCGAACAGTCCTCGGGAGAGGAGACGGGGTTGTAGAAGCTGTTCTTGAGCTCGTGCGTCTGGGCTTTGGACCAGCAGGCGTCAGGCTTGCCGTCGATGGTAGGCGCGGTGTCGGTGCCCGGGACGGTCGCAGGCGCCGTCTGTTGCGGCGTGCTCCAGGACCGGCCTTGGTTGTGCAGCGCCGATATGCCTTGCGAAATCTGCGCGATCGGACCGACCAGCTCGCTGATGGGCGGCAGTTCGTTGATGCTCAACTGAAGGCCGAAGCTGTTCGTTTCCTCCTTCGTGCGAAGCTGGACCATGGTCTTCTGGCAGGCAGTGGCCAGCAGCGCCATCGCGTCGCGAACTTCTTGCGCGGCCGGCTCGGAGGGCAGTTCCATACTCTGGCTGGCAAACTCGATAACCCCGGCCACGTTGACCAGCACGAGTTTGTTGGTCGCGGTGGGAAGAGCCTTCAGCGTATCAGCCAGCGGGCCAGCCTTGGCGGTCTCGCTCGTCTGCTTCACCGCGGCCATGGACGCTTCGACGATATTGGAGTTGAGCGACAGGACCGTGGTCTTGGCGCCCTGGTCCATGTAGCCAAAGACCGTCAGGGAGTTAGGCAGGGTGAAATCAAACCGTCCACCGCTGGACTCTTTCTCCCCGGTGACCAGGTTGGCGGTGCGTAGCACCTTCGCAAGCAGTTCGTAGGTCTGCTGCGGATTGGC
>CAZGRF010000457.1:0-3451 GCA_964527825.1 uncultured Pirellulales bacterium | reverse complement strand
GCGTGATCCGCCTGAGGCGTGTCTTCGAGGCTGACCTCGATATGGAAATCGGTAATGCGAATTGCGTCGCCCGTTTTGATCTCGGCCTTGCGAATCGCCTCGCCATTGAGATAGGTCTTGTTGGAGGAATCCAGATCCTCAACAACCCATTTGCCATCGCCCTCGCAGGCGATCATGGCATGCTTCTTGGAAACGGTAGCGTCGGCGAGGAAAACGTGGCTGTCGGGGGCTCTACCGATGCGGACCGGGCCCTGAGCAAAGGTGAATTCCTTGGTTTCTCCGTCCTTCTGTTTGACGACCAGACGCATCGTTCCCACCTCGGCATCCGGGTTCACATTCGGCATCGGCGATAGTATTATCGCGCCCTCTATCGGATTTGTCAAGAAAACAATTCGGGAAAGGCAAGGACAGGCGACGGATGGCGGACATTGGGGCGATCCGCCTCATCGCGTCGGCAGGCACGAACGCAATCCGGCGTTTCTCGGGCCAAGATGCGTGTTTCCGGCCCAGGAACGAGTCTTTCAACGCCCCGGAGGCTCGTGCCATCCCCACGGCTGCAGCTCGACAATCCTGCCCCCGAACGCGCCTCATTTCGTGGTTGACAACGTTACATGAGAGGTTTAGCATTCCTGTCCAGTCGCGTGGAGGCTGAGCGACTCGATCGGAACGGGTGCGGCCTCCCGTGCGTGGCTGGTGCGGCTACTTTGATCAATCGAAGTCAAGGGGTGTCACCATGAAAAGCGGTTCAGTGCTTCTGTGTCTATTGATAGGGGCAGCATTGGCAGGAGGCTGCCGGCAGCGCGAGCGACAGGCGAGTGTGATCGTCAGTGAGCCTGCCCCGGTGGTACATTCCGACACGCTGACTCTATCGGGCGATCAACTGATATCGCTCGACTGGGCCGGGCGCTCTCCCTCAGGCCCCAAGGTGGTGCGCAAGCACGCGGTCGACAACTCAGGCGCCGTTTTCGACATTCAGTTCTCAGGCAACAACCTCTGGCAGAATTCGATAGACTACGTCTCCTCAGGATCGGGAGGACGCATGGCCCTGGTGGGGCTCGACGTGGGAGGGTATCAGACCTTTGCCCTGAAGTTCACGCTTGTGTCCATCGATGGCGCCGTCGGGCCGACCCTCCCGCAAGAGCTGGTTGTCGGCGCTGTCGTCGGCCCGACTGCGGACGGCAAGCTTTCCCAGTACGAGCCCTTGGTGCTCGGTTTCGCCGGACAGCAAATCAGCGGCGTGGCCAGGACGCCGATAGGCGCGCCGAGACTCCGCGAAATCGGCATTCACGTCCACATGGCCAATCCGGAGACCTGGAACCCCGAAGGAGCGCTGGTAACGCTCTTGGTGGAACCCGTGCCCGAGGCGACGGTGCCGTCCCCGCCGCCGGTTGTCGAGGAGAAGAAGCCGCGCCAGAAGCCCAGCGGCCTTCCCGACTTCGGACCGGCACGCACAGGAGCTTGGTGAGCGGCCTCCCGCCCCTTTGTTGGCAGGCGGCGAACACGAACAGGGTTTTGACGGCCTTGAAGTCCGGCCTGGGGCACTATCTCGTGTCCTCGATCTGTAGCTCTCGGGATTCGCGCGCGACGATCTGCGCCGTTCCGGGCAACCGGATTCGGGGGCCTGCTTCTCGTCGGTTCCCTCCTCACTATGTCGGCAGTTTCTTGGGCTGCGACCGGTTGTTGTGGTACAATGTCGCAGACGCCATCGGCATTTCTGAAGCTTGATCCAACCGATGGCCTGTAGGAGGGCAGATGAATGGAAGACCGGCAGACGTGCGAGGCAGAAGATATCACTGCTCGCAAGCAGGCAGAGGAAACGCTTCAAGAAATCAATAGCGCGCTAATAGAGCGGGTCAGAGAGCATGCCGCTGAACTGCAAATCGCGAACGCCCGGTTGGCAGAAGAAGCGGAGCACCGCAGGCGAGTTGAAACGGAGCTGCGCAAAAGCGAGGAGAAGTACCGCACCCTCGTGGAAAGCGCCGGCGAGGCGATCGCCGTCGTCAACGACGCAGGCGTGTTTCTGTTCATGAACGAGACGGCCGCGACACGTCTGGGAGGCAGGCCGGAAGACCTCACGGGCAAATCCATGTGGGACCTCTTCCCGAAAGCGATTGCCGACAGACAAGCTGAAAGCGTGCGAGAAGCCATAAGAACAGGCCAAGGAACAAACATCGTCCTGCAAGTGGAACTGCGGCGGCAGCGTCGCTGGTACAATACTACCGTCGAGCCGATAAGAGACGCCGGCGGGAACCCGCAGGTCGCACTTGTCATCGCCAGAGACATCCATGACCTGGTGCAAGCGCGACACGAGTTGGAGCAATACCAACGACATATCAGCCGGGCCGAGCACCTCGCATCTGTCGGTACGCTGAGCGCCACCGTCGCCCACGAACTGGCACAACCGTTGACCGTGGTGCGCCTGTCGATTCAGTCCGCGCTGGCGCAACTGAAGGATGCCGGTTGCCCTCTCGCCGCTGTGGAGGCGCTGCATGACAGCCTCGACGGGGTCTCGGACGTGGTGTCGAGGGTGGAGCGCTTTCGCAACTACGCCAGACAACCGACGCAAACGAATCCCAGCCGCGTCCGGCCCCAAGACGTCATCGAACGAACCCTCAGACTGCTGGAAGACAAGGCGCGAACCCGCAAGGTATCGCTGGGGACGGAAGGCATTGACGCGCTACCGCTCGTCTACGCGGACGTGAAAGACCTGGAACAGATGTGCTTCGCCCTGATCGAGAATGCCATTCAGGCCGCCGATGGGCGCAAGAGCCGCAGTCTTACAATAAGAGGAAGAGCTGAGAATCAGCAGATCCTTCTGACGTTTGAGGACACCTGCGGCGGCATCCCGACGGAGAACCTGGACAAGATCTTCCAGCCTTTCTTCACAACCAAGGGGTTCGGAGAAGGAACCGGCCTGGGACTTTGCATCGTGGAGACCGTGGTTTCCAGGCTCGGCGGCAAGGTCCACGTCGAGACGATCCCCGGAAGAGGCTCCACCTTCCGCATCACGCTGCCCGGGGCAGGGTCGTAGCACCGATCCGAGCGGACCGGCCTGCCTGCGGCTGCCAAGACCTGCCGTGAATGGGGCATTGTCTCCCGTCGGCTACAAAAAGCCGCTTGAATGTCGGATGCCGATAGCCTATACTGGCAGGTGATAGGCATCATTCTCGCGACAACGGCATCGCAACGGAGTAGAGGACATGCCCCTGCGGCACATCACGAGCCGGGCACAAGACGCATCGTTGTCGGATTGTCCACTCCATGACACGAACGCCGGCGGCCCGAGCTGCGGAGACATCCGTGCTTTTCCCGCACCGTCAACTCGTGACAACGTATACTGTCCGTCTGGAAATGACTGAACCACGGTGACTCGTTTGAAAGGACACGAAGATGAAAAGCGGCAAAATAGCGGCGTCCATAGCTCTGCTAACACTCCTGTGTGTGCCAGCGA
>CAZGRF010000456.1:0-3463 GCA_964527825.1 uncultured Pirellulales bacterium | reverse complement strand
TGCGTCCCGAACGCAGCGCTCTAGCCAAGCTGAGCTACTCCCCGGTCGTCAAGGCCACGACTATAGCACGAGCCCCGAGGGAATGCAAGCTATAATAGATTCACCGGATCGATGTCAATGGCGATTTTCACGGCGGGCCGAATCGGCGCGCTCGCACGCAGACTTGCGAACAGCCGGCCCATGACGGCAGCGTCGGGCGCTTGCACCACGATCTGGACACGGTGGAATCGTTGGATGCGACTGATGACCGCGGGCATGGGACCGCGGACCTTGACCTGCAAATCGTTCTGCTCGACAATGCGGTCGATCCGTTGCCGCATCGCGTTGGCCGCGGTTTCGAGCCGGTCGTAGGTCGGGTCGCGCATCACGATCGTGGCCAGCCGCCACACCGGCGGCAGCGTACAAATCTCACGGTGCTTCATCTCTTCCCGGACGAACCCATCGAAGTCCTGTCGCAAGGCGAATTTGATCGCGGGCTGCTCGGGAAAGTAGGTCTGCACGAAGACGGTCCCCGGTTTCTCCGAGCGTCCGGCTCGACCGGCCACCTGCGAAATCAGTTGGAAGGTCCGCTCGTTCGAGCGGAAGTCCGGCAGGTACAGGCACGTGTCGGCGCTGATGACGCCCACCAGCGTGACGTTGGGGAAGTGCAGACCCTTGGCCAGAATCTGCGTGCCGGCGAGGACGTCGATTCGACCTTGCCCGAACTGGCGAAGCAGCCGGTAGTAATCCTGGCTTGCCATCGAATCGCTGTCCACCCGCCGCACACGAGCTTCGGGGAACTTCGCGGCCAGCTCCTCCTCGAGCTTCTGCGAGCCCAGGCCGATCATGGTCATCGCTTTGCCGCACAGCGGGCAGTTCCGCGGTACCAGCGTCTGCGCCAGGCAATGGTGACAGATGGCATGGCCGAAGTCTATATGCCTGCCGGTGACGGTCGTCATCGGTGCCGTCGCGCGTTTGGTCTTGTGGAAAGTCAACGCGGCGTCGCAGTTACGGCATTGCAGCGTGTGTTTGCACGACGGACAGAAAACGAAATTGCTGTAGCCGCGTCGGTTCAGCAGCAGAATAGCCTGCTCCTTGCGGGCCAGCGTTTGGGTCAGATGGTCCGCCAAAGGCCGGCTCAGCAGGTCCAGAGGACGCGGCGTCACGCCGTGTTGCCGCATGTCCACGAGCTTCATCGCCGGCATCGGCAGATCCATCACGCGTATAGGCAGCCGCACGAGCGTGTAGCTGGCGCGCGTCTGGCTGTTGCGGAGACTCTCCAGCGACGGCGTCGCACTGCCCAGGATACAATGGGCGCCCGCAAGCTGGGCCCGCTTGATCGCGACGTCCCGGCCGTGGTAGCGCGGGGCCGTGTCCTGCTTGTAGCTCGGCTCGTGCTCCTCATCGACGACAACCAGGCCAAGATTCAGCAGCGGCGCGAAGATCGCCGAGCGGGCCCCGATGACAACGTCCGTCTCGCCCGCTTTGATCTTCTGCCACTGCAGGTTGCGCTGACCCGCCGTCAGGGCCGAGTGCATCACCGCGATGCGCTCGAAGCGCGCACTGAAACGCTGCACCGTCTGGGCCGTCAGCGCGATCTCCGGAAGCAGTACAATGGCCACCCTGCCCTTCTGCACGACCTTCTCGATCGCACGGATGTATAACTCGGTCTTGCCGCTGTCGGTGACACCGTGCAGCAACGTGACACTGAACCCGCCCGCATCGACCCGACCGACGATCTGGTCCAACGCCCGCCGTTGGTCCTCGTTCAGAACGACATCATGAGGTTCCGTCGCCATCCCTTCCGGGACGACGGGCAGGGCGCTAAGGACCTTCTTCTCCCTGATCTTGACAATCTGCTTGTCGGCCAGGCGTTTGATCGTCGGCGCCCGGCAATCGACCGCGGCGGTCAAAGCGCCTACCTCCACGGCGGACTCGGGAGAAAACGCCTGGCGCTCGCGGAGAACAGCGACAATCTGCTTCTGCTTGGTGCTCTTGAGCGAATCGGCGACATCGTCGCCTCGAACCGCAAGATAGACACAGCGTTGCCGCCGCACACCGGCGGCCCGCTTGACGGCGCCGGGAACCATCGCCGCCAGCACTTGCCCGAGCGGACAGACGTAGTACTGGCTGATCCACCGCGCCAGCTCCATCAGGTCCGGGGCCAAGAGTGGCTGCTCATCCACCAGGCGGTGCACGCACTTGAGTCGCACGCGCTTGCCCGCGCCGGCGAAAGACCGCTCCGAGGCGACGTCCGACTCCACGCAGAAGGCAACCTCCTTCCGATTGCTCTTGCCGAACGGCACTTCCACGCGGCGCCCCACGTCGATCGGCCAGAGGGCATCGGGGACGAGGTAATCGAACTCGGTATCCGCCGCCGACTCCAAGGCCACGCGGACGATATGCGTCCCCGCCGGCTCCGGCAGCTTCTCCTCTGCAAACAGACTCGGTGTTACTTCTTTCCGTGCCAAGACTTACCTTTCTTTGCCTCTTGCCGTCGTACCATAGTGCACCACAGCCTCGCCGTCAAGCACCACACGCCGAACCCCAAGAGACGTCCTCCCCAAATCCGAAACACCAATCTCGAAGCAAGCACGAACGGCCAAAGACCTAATGTCAAGAACGAACCCTCCGATAACGGATATGTCACTGGCGAATCACGTTCGTAGTGTGCCCGTAAGGGCATAGGGGTTCACCACAGATGGGCCGAAGGTCGTATCGTGATTCATAGGCGCTCGCGCCATGCAACGGCAAGACACGCCCCCCTGCGAAAGCCCGGCCCCCGGCCGCCATCCGTAGGGCAGGTCAAACCCCTGCTTCACGCCCCTCCGGGGCTACTTTTTTCCTCCTTTTCCTTATACCACCCCCTTTCCCGGCCGATATCACCCTATAGGACGGAAGCACCAGCGAGGGATGTCACGAATTTGACATGAACTCAAGGGGACACTGAGATGGACCTTGCGCCACTTCACGGATGAACAAGGTGAGCACGGAAGCTGGGCGAATGTTGCTTTGTCAACATCTGTGGAAGGGAGATGTGATGCTTGGTGTGATGCTTGTCTTTGTTGCGGTTATCCAACTCATCCTCCACTATCTCGGATGGATTGGGATGCTGCTGGGCACTGTGGCCCTCCTATTCGGCAACAGCACCCGTGGTGTGGAGTTGCTAATTGGGGGCGTTTCGTTCATCGTCCTCAAATATGTGATCGGCATTGTCTTCCTCACCCCCATTCATATCGCGGCTTCACGGAGAGAGAAGCGAGACAGGGAGTGTCTCCTTGATGATTCTGAGACTATTTGAATCGGTGTACACGCAATGGATAACCAATGGCATTCTCCTTTGCCATAGAAGCAACGGCACTGCATCGTGATGTAAGGATGATACGATGTCAATTCACGATAAGATCGCGTGGAAGGCTCTTGTGGACGGCAATTTTCCTCTTCAGTCGTGTAGCGTGTACAGCGCACACCATCATTCTGCCAC
>CAZGRF010000455.1:0-3465 GCA_964527825.1 uncultured Pirellulales bacterium | reverse complement strand
ACCTCCTGCTTGTGCCCGTTCTGCTCCTGGTGACGCTGATCGTCATAGCGACCTCCAATCGGGAGCCCGAGTCGCGCGCATGGGCTCGTCACTGGGCCTCGTCGATCCTAGTCACGATCGCCGCGGTGCTTCTACTGGTCACTGTATTCGTGGTCTTCGACGCTATCGGCGCCGGGGCAGTCTTACCCTTGTTCTTCTTCCTGGGTGTCGTGGCGCTCATTGTGTCACTTGTCGGCTACGGCGTGAGCTCACGCAAGACGGTTGCGATGGGTGTTATGTCCACGTTGGCCAGCAGCATGAGGCAGAACCTGCCTCTGCCGATGGCCCTGGACTGTGCCGCCTCCGGGCGTAACGATGCGAGTGCCCGCACCCTGAGGAGGATCAAGAAGTGGCTTATCCAAGGGTATTCTCTGGCCGAATCGATTCGGCGCGGCTATCCCCAATGCCCGGCCCGGACCCTGGCGATGCTTTCGGCAGGGGAGCGTCTTGGCCAATTGCCGGCCGCGTTCGACGCGGTCAAGACCGACATGAAATCGCGAGCCGCAGAACGAGACAAACTCCGGCCGGTCCATCCGCTCTACCCCGTTGTCATGCTCCTCATCACCTTTCTGATGGTCCTGGGCATCATGACGTTCGTGATGCCAACGTACAAATCGGTTCTTGAGGAGATGACCGGCGGCGTGCTGCCCGTGCCCACCCGTGTGCTGCTCGGAATCATGCGCGTTCTCGTTTATGAAACACACTTGTGGATTCTGCTCGTTTTGGTGCCGCTCGGCGTTATGGCGATCTGCCTGCGCGGCCGGTTCGGCAGACGCCGTCCCGAGGAACCGTACCTGTTCTCGCGGGTCGGCGATTTCCTGAAATGGCACCTGCCCGTACTGCACTGGTTTGAGAACAACTACTCTGCGCTGCAGGCCGTGGAGTTGCTACGGCTTTCCCTGAACGCGGGAGGCCCTATCAACGAGGCTATCGCCGGGACGCTTGAGTTGGACGTGAACCTGTACTTCAGGAAGCGGTTGAAGTGCTGGCATAAACGGGTCGAGCAAGGTGACAACGTAGCGCAGGCGGCGCGCGACTGCAGCCTCGGGACGGCCTTGGCTTGGGTGTTCGATGCCGGCGCGGGGTGTGTCGAGGTGCCCGTAATGCTGGAGATGCTCGAATCGTTCCATCGATCGAATTACAGCTATCGCGTCAATCTGGCCCGCTTCATTCTGTGGCCGTGTGGAATCATCGCTCTGGGGCTGGTGGTCGGATTCGTAGTTCTCGCAGTGTTCCTGCCGGGCGTGACGGTGATTACTGACATGGCGTCCTACATTTATCCGTGATTCATAAGGTGGAGTCGAACCGTGTCCAATGGAAAAAGCAAGGCAGACGGTTTCTTGATGACGGAATTGATCGTGGCCATAGTTCTGCTCAGCTTGATTCTGGCTGGGCTGGGTATCACTGTCGCCGGCATCACCAGATTCAATCGCTACCAGTGGGCCAGACAGCAATGCACTGCCGCCGCCCAGGCGCAACTCGACAGCATAACCGCCACGGGCCGACCGCTGAGCGGGGGGGACATCGCGCGGTTGTGGCCTGACGTGACTCTGACGACGGACCGCACGCCGGGAGAAGGCCGGTGGGATAGACTGGAACTGCTGCAGGTCAAAGCGACGACGGACACACATCCCCGTCAAGTCACTGTCTGCCTGGCAAGGTATGTCCGGCCGAGGCTCTCGCTGACTGAAGGAGAACAGCCACTATGAGGAAGGCGTTCGCGCTAGTCGAAGTACTGGTGATGATCACGATCGCACCGCTTGTGATGATCGCCATCAGCGGCATCTTCAGGACCTTCATCCGCGACATTCCGCGTGACACGCGTCTGTTGCAGGAGAACACCGCCGTGCTCGATATGCTCCGGCACCTGCATGACGATATGGACGGTGCGGTGCGCCTGCCTGACTCAGCGGGCGCCACGCGCAGCAACGAGCATGCGCTGCTGATCGAGTTGCCCGAGCTTGTCGTCTGCTATCAGTTGCAGGACGGTGGCGCGACGCGGACCGTGTGGCGCCGGGACGGCCAAGAAGACCGAGAGGTCGCGGGCGTATGGCGATTCCCTCACGCGGTAATCTCGTGGCAAAGGCGGAGCCAGGGTGAACGCGCCTGCGCCGTCGAGCTTCGGACGCACCTGCAGCAGCAGATTGACGGGCGCCCGGCCGACAGGCTGGCCAACTCGCATGTCTATTTTGTCAACGCTCTCGGAAAGGCAAGCGAAGTCCAATGAGAACCGCAGAGAAAAGAGGCGCAGTTCTGACGCTGGTCATCGTGGTTCTATCCCTCATGGGTTTGGTGATGTTGGTCTTGACCGAGGGAGCCAACACGATGCTCTTCCAGGCCGATGCGGCATACTGCCAAGCCGTGCAACGAAACCTGACTGTCAGTGCGTTGGCATGGGGCCGGTCGCAGACATCGCAGGGAAGCGCCGTCGCCGCGAGTAGTCCCGTTGAGCTGGACAGCCGTTTTCTCGGCGAGTGTCGGGTGGCGCTGACCGTTCGGTTCACGCGGATCAGCGATGCCGCCGCCGACATTCATGTCGAAACCTCCTGCAGCAAGGGCCGCCAAATGCTCACAGAGTCGCACGACCATAGTATTCCGCTGCGGTGAGAAGCGGCTGCGGCCTGCCGGGCAAGAAAGTTTTGGTCGGTTCCCCCATAATTGGCTTGCAATTCCTCGCCGAGACATGTAGCCTACACCGTTCTTAGCGGCTGACACGCTTGTGTCGGCTGCGTTGGTTTTGGCCCCAGGCAGACTACGGTTTCGGGCGATTAGCTCAGTTGGTAGAGCAGCTGACTCTTAATCAGCGGGTCACAGGTTCGAGTCCTGTATCGCCCAATCATAAAGCCCTTAGGAAACGAAGCTTACGGCTTTCCCACCTTCAGCCAATGGCGAAAACCGGCTGCCCTTTACGCGGAGCCATATGTGTGTGCGTGCTGCCAGATCCACTTTGCACCTCCTTGTTGTCGATGGGCCGTTATGTCGAAAAACCCCATTTTACCGACACAGGGAGGTCTCTTCCCTACCCCATCCCAAAACGGGTAATCGCGTCTTGGTTCATCTTGTCACAACTGGGATGTGCAGGTATGATCCAAGAAGAGGGCTGGCAGCCTGATGAACTGGCCTGCCCCTGGAATATGTGCCCGCCTGGATTAGAGAGTTCACAACATTCTCTCTCCTGTTTGGCGTAGGCGCAGGCCCCACCGAAGCCGGAGCCGAAGCCAAACAGGCGGCGGCGAATGCCGCTGGAGTCACGTAGTTCAACGAGCTGTGCGGCCGGCGATGATCGCGCCGCAGACGGTAATCTTCCACCAGCGCTTTCGCCTTCCGAACATTCCCCAACGTTTCTGCATTGAGCAACTCATCCTCGAAGCGACCCTTGAACGACTCGATGTACGCGCTCTGCAAGGGCTTGCCCGGGTGAACTTA
>CAZGRF010000454.1:0-3467 GCA_964527825.1 uncultured Pirellulales bacterium | reverse complement strand
GTCGCTGATCTCATTGTGGCTGAGACGCAGCGTCTGCAGGTTTGTCGCGTACTCCAGGCCTGTGAGATCCGTGATTCTGCAGTGTAGCAGGCAAAGTGAGGTCAATTCGAGCATGTCAGTAGGTGTGGGGTCGGATATCCATAGCTCGTCCTCCACTGCGGCCTGTAGCCATGGGTCCCCGAAGTAGACCGGGTCTTCTGCCCGTGCGAGATCCGACAAAGACAACAACACTAGCACGGACAGCATCCTCATCATGCCATTCTCCTCCAGAATCGACGGTCGCGGGACGCCGTTTTTCTCCCTGCAAGGGATGGGTCGCCCCACCAGGCACTATTATAGAGGGTTATCCGCAGTATTTCAAGACAGATGTCCCGATATGCCTGTGATTGTGTTCGGCGCCCTACCATCCTCCCGTTTTCTTTTCATCAGTAGGATTTGCTGGCGTGGACTGTTCCGCCACAGGCGCCCAGGTTGACAATATCGCCGTTGGGGACCGGCTCGGACCCGACGGGCACGGCCGGATCGCCTGTGTCGATGCACGGGCTGGTGACATCATCCTGGACCCAGACTTGGGTTTTCCCGTCCCACCGCCCGGCCTGCGATTTAAGATGGTAATCTCCCTGGACCCAGATCGCGTCAGCGTTACTCGATCCAACCGCCACGTTGGGATCGGCTGGGTCGGCCCAGTAACCGCGACAAGCGAAGCGCGGATCAGCCTCGATGTTGCCGAGGTCTAACCACCCGCCCGCGATATCGCTGTAGACGATTGAGGGGACGCTGTCACCGCTGAGGACGATCTGATTGGGTGTATTGCCCCACACGATCGAATTGCTCAGCACCACGTCGCTGTCGACGAGCGTCAGACCAGCACCCTGGGGACCCCCGACATTGTCGGCAAGGGTGCAGTTGTCGAACACGGCGTGGCTGTTCTTACAGTAGACGGCGGCTGCCTGGGGTTCCGTGGCGCGGTTGCCAACGATGAGACAGTTGGCGACCGTGGGGCTGCTCTGAGAACATAGAACAGCACCGGCTTCTTCACCGTTGCCTCCCGTAATGACAAACCCGACTACCGTACAGTTCGGATCCTCGCTGCTGAGAAAGCTGACGACGGGTCCGGCGCTGGTGCCGTCAATGACAGGCCAGGGGGCCCCATTGGGATCGATCCCTGTCAGGTGGATGCTCTTGCCGAGCAGGGTGATGTTCTCGTGATACGTCCCGGGATGAACGACGACGGTCGCGCCGTCGGCCGCCACGTCGATGGCCTCTTGGATGGAATCGAACGGATGCTCCGGTGTCCCGTTCTCCTCGGGATCGCTCCTCCGGGTATTCCCGATGACGGGGTCGTTCGGAGCGTTGTCGTCCACGTACATGACATTCGCTGTGCTCCGGAACCACGCGTGAATCTGCTCATCGCCTTCTACGCGGAAGCACATGGGATTCTGCGAACCGCCGGTCGTGCCGGACCAACCGTCGAATAGGAAACCAGGGTCCGCCTCGGCCGTTAGGAACACGATTTCTCCGTACTCGTAAGTGAATGTCCCTTCACCCGGGTTGGTGACCGATCCGCCGGCGCCTGAGGAGACTACCAACTGGAAGGGACCGATTGCTGGCCGGATACGTATGCCCGGATTGTTCGCGATTATTTGCGGGATGTGAATCTCGATCGCTTCCTCGCTCAAGGGATTGTCGCGCAGATCAAGGTCAGTGAGAGTGGTCAGTGCCGTCAAAACTGATATGTCACTGATATCGTTGTTCTCGATGTACAGCGTTTGCAGATCAGTCAAGGCGGAAAAGACCGAGATATCGCTGATGGCATTGCCTCGCAGTATCACGGTTTGCAGACCGCTCATCCCAGATAGAACTGAGATGTCGCTGATGTGGAAGTTGTCGTGTATATCCAGGTGTTCGAGATTGACCAGGCCGGACAATGCCGAGATATCACGGATGTGGTTGTGGTTGAGAACCAGCTTCCGTAGGTTGGTCAGGCCGGCCAAGGGCGTAATGTCGTTGATATAATTGTGGCAGACGTCTAATTCTTGGATGTTTGTGGCATATTCTAGGCCTGCCAGACTGGAGATTTGTTGGTCGGTCGCACGCAAGGACAGCAGTTCCAACATGTCTGTAGGCGTCGGGTCAGTGATCCACAATTCGTCCTCAACAGCCGTCTTCAGTTCTGCATCCGGCAGGTAGACCGGCTCTTCTGCCCATAGGGGATTCAACAGAGACAACAGCGCCAACACAAACGCTGCTCGCTTCATATTCTTCCTCCTCCACAAGGCCCTGTCACTGAGCGCCACGTTTTTCCCCTCGGGGGAAGAGGCGACCCGCAAACCCATAGTGTAGGATGTTCCGCACGGTATTTCAAGGGGAACACGCGGATATTCCAACGGTCATACCACGGTGGGGACGGCAGGCAGGTTTCCCTATCAACATGCCCGTGACGCTGCGCAGACCGGTAAGGTAAGCTCACGTGCCGCTCTGCCCTTTCGAATCCGGGTCGGTCGAGCTTCGTCTTGAACCTACCAGTCGTAGAATACTTCAAGCCCCGGATTGTTGGCCATGATCTGAGGGATGGTGACGTCACGGGCCACCTGGCTGAGAGGATTGTCATTGAGCGCGAGTTCCTGAAGGGTCGTTAGAGTGGTCAAAGCAGAGATGTCAGTGATCTGATTGCTGACGAGTATCAGTTCCTGCAGGCAGGGCAATCCGGCCAAAGGACCCACGTCGCTGATACTGTTGTATCGCAGGGTCAGCACATGCAGATTGGCCAGGCCGGCCAGGGGAGAGAGCTCACAGATACGGTTCCACTGAAGATCGAGCTCCTCCAAGTTCGTCAGGGCAGACAGACCGGAGAGGTCGCTGATGCGATTGATGCGGAGCACGAGCGTTTGCAGGTTGGTCAGATTGGACAGGGCCGAGACATCGCAGATGAGGTTGTCGTGGACGTCCAGGTAATGCAGGCCGGTCAACGCGGCCAGGGGGGAAAGGTCACTGATCTGATTGTTGTTGAGCACAAGGGTCTTCAGGTTGGTCAGCCCGGCCAGCGGTGCGATGTCATCGATCCAATGATAGCGGAGATTGAGCGTGTCGAGGTTGGTAGCATATTCAAGCCCTGTCAGATCGGTGATCGCATTGGGCCGGTCGTATCCGTTGGGGTATACGAGGTGCGTCAGGCCGAGCATGTCCGCCGGGGTGGGATCAGAGACCCAGAGTTCATTCTCGATGATGGCTTTGAGGTTTGCATCGGGGATGCGAATGGGAGCTGAGGGATCGCCTGGGGGTGTCTTACTGGCCTGCGTCGTTCCGCCGTAGGCGCCCAGGTTGACAATGCCGCCGTTGGGGGCCGGCTCGGCCCCGACCGGTGCGGCCGGATCGCCTGTGTCGATGCACGGGCTGGTGACATCATCCTGGACCCAGGCTTGGGTCTTCTCGTCCCAGCGCCCGGCCTGCGACTGGAGATGATAGTC
>CAZGRF010000453.1:0-3476 GCA_964527825.1 uncultured Pirellulales bacterium | reverse complement strand
TCTTTCTGGCCGAGAGGCTTGCTGAACGCGGCATCGCGCTCGACGTCGAACTAGTCGAGCGGGCCTGTCTGCTGCACGATTTGTTTCGCGTCTGTGATTGCGCGCTGGAGGACTTCAGTTGGTTCGAGCAGCCGGTGACGGAAGAGGACAAGAGGCGTTGGCGCGGGCTCAAAGCTAAGCACGGCCACCGGCGGCACGAGGAGGCGGCCGATGCCTTCTTGAAGGACGCCTACCCCGTGCTGGCGGGGACGATCCGCAAGCACCGATACACCGTCCTGCTCGACAAGAACGATCGCCCGGAGACGTGGGAGGAAAAGCTCGTCTACTACGCCGACAAGCGCGCGATGCACGACAGGATCGTGCCGCTCAGGGAAAGACTCGAAGAAGCTCATCGGCGCAGCGCGGCCATCCTGGCCAAGGCGGGCAAGCCCTATCGCGCCGACATCGAAAGGCAAGTGGACGCGCTGATCCTCCAACTTGAAGAGGAGATCTTTCGCGAAATCGACCTCGATCCCGACAAGGTCACCGCTGAATTCATCGACCGCTGCGCGTCCAACGACTCGTAGCCACCTCGGCGCGTCTCAGTTACCGAGAACGATGAACTCCAATTGCTGCCAAGCCAGTTGTTGGGGCGAGGGCCGGATGCTCGTCGCTTCGCAGATCAGCGCCGGCAGCGTAGAGGGCCGGCACCGCCACGCAGACCACAAAGAGAGCCGACAGCAGGAAGGCGCGTTCATGCCGAGACCGTCGAGGGCTCTTGGGGTCTCCCTTCTGCCTTGAATTGCTTCCAACTCGGGCGGCGCGTCGCCAACAGCCCAGAAACAGCGGTGACCACGATCATGGCCGCGAATGTGATGGCGGTAAACCAATAGCCCCAGATCGCGGTAGGAACGTGGGCCATTTTGATCAGTACCGTGCCGATAGCGAACGATTGGGTCAGCATCTTGAGCTTGCCGGAGACCGTGGCCGCGAAATTGATGCCCTTCGCTTCGGCGATGTGACGGAGAATAGTCACGTAGGCCTCCCTGAGCACGAGCACGGCGACGACAAACCAATGGACAACGGCCAAGGGCACGCCGGACAGACCGAACAGCTTGGGCTCGCCGATAAGGGCGAAGCAGATGAAGGCCCCGCACACGAGCACCTTGTCCACGAGCGGATCCACCATACGCCCGAATTTGCTGGCGGCATCAAACCGGCGGGCCACAATGCCGTCCACAACATCGGTCAGGCCGGCTACGATGAAGAGAGCAAACGCCCCATCCAGGAAGAGCGACCGATGCTCCACGCCCGGGGAGTAGAGAATCATCAACAGAAAGACAATGGATAGGAGCAGGCGCGTGAAGGTCAGAATGTTGGGAAGCAACTTCAACATGGCGACAAGTCTACTGAGGCCCAGAGGCCGCTTCAATATCAAACTTGCTCCGTGGCCAAATCATACCCCTGGACACCAACAACCTTGACCTCGACGAACCGGCCCGCGCGGCCGGTGCACCCGTTGACAATGCAGATGCCGTCGATATCGGGGGCCTGTCCGTAGAACCGCCCATGTCCGACACCTTCGTCATCCATCGTGTCAACGAGGCACGTCAGCCGGCTGCCGACGCGCGCCTCGTTCTTCTCAAAGGCGATTCTCTGCTGCACAAGCATCAACTCATTGAGCCGCGCTTGCTTGACCTCATCCGCAATCTGGTCGGGCATCTCGGCCGCCGGCGTTCCGGCCTCCGGGAAAAACGTGAAGGCCCCCAGCGCGTCGAACCGCGCCCATTCGACGAACTCAAGGAGCTCCGCGAACTCCCGGTCCGTCTCGCCGGGAAAACCTACTATCAGTGTCGTTCGCAGGACGACATCCGCCACGGCCGAGCGCAGCCTGTCGACCAGCTCGTGCAGAGCTTCGGACGTGTCCGGCCGGCGCATGGCGCCGAGGATTCTGTCGTTCGCATGCTGAATCGGGATGTCCAAATACCGAACGACTTTCTCGCCTTCCGCCATCGTGCCGATAATATCGTCGGTAATACCAGTAGGATAGGCATACAGGAGCCTAAGCCACGCAAGTCCCGGGATTCGCTCCAATTCTCGCAGCAGGCCGGCAAGACCATCTTTCATCTTCAGGTCGCGACCGTAGAGCGTCGTGTCCTGTCCGATCAAATTCAACTCAACCACGCCCGATGAGACGAGCTCCCTCGCTTCGTCCAGAACCAGGTCCTTCGGTTTGCTGCGGAACGGACCGCGAATGGACGGGATCGTGCAGAACGAACAGCGATGGTTGCAGCCTTCGCTGATACGAAGATAGGCCGAATGGGCCGGGCCAATCCGCAATCTGGTCCGGTCGTCCGCTACCGCATGCGAGGGCCGGCCCCCGTGCACGGAAGGATGCCGCGCGGTCAATGTCCGGCCCACGATCTCCGCGATGTTGTCCCGCTGATCCAGGGAAACGACCGCATCGACCCCTTTGGCCTCGTCAAGAAGACGCCGTCCCAGGCGTTGCGACAGACAGCCCGCAACGATGACCTTCTGGACAGTCCCCATCCGCTTATGAGCCACCGCCTGTGCAACCGCTTCCAGGGATTCGGCCTTGGCCGGCTCGATGAATCCGCACGTGTTGATGACAACGACATCCGCTTGCCAAGGCTCGGCCGCAATGATAAAACCCGCCTGCGCAATCTGGGCCAACATCCTCTCGCTGTCGACGGTGTTCTTCGGACAGCCCAACGCCACGAATCCCACAGAGATTTCCTGCTGCTTTCTCTTTGCCATAAGTCCACAGGTTAGCGGGAAAGTGCCATTTGTCTATCGTCTTGACTTAGGTAAGGCCAAAACGGCCGATTATGTTAATCCAACCAAAATGTCCTTGACGATAAGCAAATATGCAATAGAATACTATGTGGTGTCGTCTACCTGCGCAGTACGGAGGCCAAACGGTAGAACAGACATGAAGACTGCGCCTTGGTAGAAACGACGGGTGTCGAACCGATGGGGAATCACAGCCACAAGACAGGCTACGACCGAAGACTGCTTGTGGCTCTCGCTGTTCTGGCATCTCTGTGCCTGCAGGGTTGCCATGACTGGCCGGATGAGAGAGGCACGGCCATACAGGCTCAGAACATCCTGCGCGACCTTGGGCGGATTGAGACCGTCCCTGATCCCAACCTCCCGCGACCAGCCATCTACAAGTCTCCTCCGAAGAAACTCAGGCAAATCGTGGGTGGCGATGAGGAATGGAAGCTGATCTACTTCTGTCAGTACCACACCGCCGAGCAGATGAAGCAAGTCATTCACGAGCAGTTCGCCACGAAGCTATTCGACGAAAAGGGCAAGAGTACCCAGGTCACGGACTACACGGTCACCGCCAATCCGACAACCAACCAGCTCGTCGTCCGGTGCCCTTTGGAGGCGGATATTGATGCTGTCATGGATATCGTCCGCGAGACGGACATTCCACCCATCCAGGTACGGATTGATTGCATGGTCTCGGA
>CAZGRF010000452.1:0-3478 GCA_964527825.1 uncultured Pirellulales bacterium | reverse complement strand
CCTGGCTGGTTTCTTCACCAATCAGCTCGGCCGAGATAAGGAAGTCCGCATCGTCAGCGGATCGGTTCAAGGCATGAATGGCCAGAAGATTGTCACCAACCCCAAGCAGACCGGCGTGTTCGGATATGTCGATAGTCTGGAACGTCACGGCGGCAGTATCGGGATTCGAGTTGTTCGCGGCGGAATTCCAGGCAGGCAAGCCGACGAAGTTGCGCCGAGCCACTTCGGCCCCGTTGATATAAGCCACGAAGCCATCGTCATAGCGGACCCGCAACGTCAACTCGGAGAATGGCGTGTCATCGGCCATGAACGGGATGCGCACGTAGCATGAGGCATTCTGCAGGTACATCCGCGGCAGGACGTCCGTGTCGAAGTAGGCAGCGTAGTCACCGGCGCTCGCTTCAAAACCAACGCCGCCGACACCAAGGGACCAGGCCGAATCGTCGAAGTAGTTCGTGAACCAGATGTTGCCCTCGCCGACCTGCAGCCCGCCGCCGGCAATGTCACCCACGAGGTGAAAGCTCATCGTGCTGAAGCTACCGAAACGACCGCGCGCGGCAAACAGCTCCAACTCGGACCCACCGCCGCGCTCGTAGAAGACCAGCCGCAGAGCATATTGCCCCGCCTCCGTGGAGTTGAAGGTCGAGAGTGTGTCGCCGGGGCTACGTGGGTTCGGATAGGACATGGTGTATGTGCTGCGGTCATTGGTCAGAGTCAAACCGAAACCGTCGTCGCTATTGACCCCGAAGGTCCATTCGCCCGCCGTGGGGATGAGGACATTGGCTGTCGCGAGAATGACGAAATCCTCAACGTCGGAGTTCATCTGCGTGCCGGGGAACGGATCGTCACCGTCGAAATGGCCGGGACTTCCAGTATTGAAGTAGTTGATGACCCAAGCCTGTTCGGTCGCTGTCATGGTTTGTAGGCTGCGACTGGCAATCACCTGCTCGGCGATGTCAAGGCTGCCGACACTGACGTTCGCTTTGTAGTACGTGACATTGAATCCGGCGGGTGTGTTGCCCAGCAGATTGCCGCCGTTGGCGATGCTGGGAACCAGCACGCGTTTCTGTGCATTCTCGGCGACGAGGGTCACCGTTTCACCGTCATTCGAGGCCCACACCGGCAGCCGCGGGTCCGTGCCGTCGGTCGTATAATAGACAGTCCCCTGCGCCGCGTTCATCGCCAGAGACGCATTGCGTGCGGCGTACCCGCCGTGCTGCGCCTTGCGGTCCACGCTGAAGGTCGGCGCCTCCACCGTGGGATAGAGGCCGGCGCTGGTGAGTTGGGTCAGCACGATCGCCGCCCGCTGGGGCATGTAGGTGCCGAGGATCCAGTCGCGCTGGCTCTGCCACTGGGCGAGCGTGTAGGGGGAACCACTGACGACATCGCCCCACCGTGCGGACTCACCTAACATCGCCAAGCCGACCATGTCGGCCAATTCGGCGTAGAGCGCCGCCGGTCGGTTCCGTTCCGGATGGGCCGGGTTCCACGCGGGATCGGCAGGATCGACGCAGAGTGGCCCTCCGTTGAAGAAGGACTTGTGAACGTGATCGGCAAATGCCATGCGGAATTCGGTGTTCTCACGCAGCCGGGCATAAGGCTCGCATAGACTGCTGTCAACACCCGTCTGGTTGAGATTGACATCCGAGTTCATGCCGACGACCCACTCGGCGTCCCACGAGAACGATTTCCAGCCGGAGGGATCGACGCGGTTCATGGCGGCGTACCAGTTGTGGTGCGGCCAGTCCGCATTGCCGACAAAGAAATTGACAATCAGGTAGTCGATGTAGTTGTCGATGTCGAGATAGTCCGGGTGGTCGGGGTTAGGTGTCCCGTCCGGATTGTTGCCCTGAAGACGCTGATAGGCCTGATTCGTCTCCAGTCCCTGGCGAACCAGAGCAATCATGGCGTCCCACGTGGCGGTCGAGCTGTCTCCTGTCGGCTGTCCAGAGTTGAGTGCATCCCAGTCCTCTTTGTCTCCGCCGAAATACGTCGCAGCGAAGGAGGCTTCCGGCCGCTCGGTAGGGTTGTACAATCCCCAGTACAGCCCGTTGATGTACAAATGCACGAAATCGCCGTGCGGCGAGGGCTGGCCCAACGCCAGTTGCAGGCGGCGCACGTACTCGTCGCGGATGTATTGGGAGCGGTTCCCGCCCCAGACGTAGGCATCGTTGAAATTGGCCCGCAACACAAGCTGGTCGAACTCATCGGTGGCCTGAGGGCCGAAGAGCGGGTACCGCAGCTTGGTCGGTCCGTAGTCCCGCTTGAAGCTCAACTGGAATGACTTCTTATCTTCGCGTCGTCCGACGCCCCCGTAGATCTCGACCGCACAGTCAACATGGAAGCCCTCGGTTCCGTCGGGATAAATCAACTCAACAGAGCCGGGCCGCTCCCAATTAGCGCCGCTGTTGCCCCAATTCGTGTAGATGCCGTTCGAGCCGAACAGGTCGTCCATGCTCATCACAAGTGACATCGTTGGCAGGCTGCACAAGGCGGCCTTGACGTAGAGACGGTAAGCGGAGGCATTGACGATCTCCTGATCCATCTCGTAGTCGGCAGGCGTCGAGCCCCACATCGCCGGGAAGCCCGCCGGGTCGTTTGGCTGGTGCAATACCTGATCGAGAAAGATGTAGGTGTGCGTCTGAACGGCGCTCGATTTGTATCCGGGCCTGAATGCCGCTGCCCTAACGCACGTCATCGTGCTGATCGGAAATGGAGTCGTGTAGACCTGCCCGCCGGCAGCCGTTGGAGCCGTTCCGTCGGTCGTGTAGCGGATCGTCGCGCCGGGCGTCTCGCAGGATAGCGTCAGCGAGAAAGGGACATCATACAGTCCACGGGCGTGACTGAATTGCGGGTCGGCCACGAGATCGAGCTGGCCCGAGACATTTGCGCGGCCCGGCGTGGGCGCGGCGAGATATTGCGGTACCGCTTCCTCGGCGGCAGCCGTTAACGTCGCCGAGAGCAGGAATGCCTCGTCGGTCGGGTCGTCATTGAGCCCCTGGATAGCCAGGACGTTGTGTCCGTCCCGCAACAGGTCGATGCGTTCGGAGATGTCGAACAGAACCGGGACGCCCAAGAGGGAATCGGCCCGATCACTATCGGCGACCGAATCCCAACGCGCCGCACCGGTGAGATTGTCTCGCGCCACTTCAACGCCATTGAGATGCGCCACGAACCCGTCCTCGTATTGCATGCTCAGGTGCAGCGAGTCGAAGGTATCCGTCTCGTCGGCCTCGAATTCCATGCGCGCCCATAGCGATGCGTTGACGCCGAGCATCTGCTCTTTCAGGGCGTCGTTGGTGCTTGTACCAAGGGCCAGGTCACTGAACAGCGCGTCGCAGAGTGTCCCTTCTGCGTGCGACGTAACACAAAGCCCGATGTAGACGTCCCGCGGCATGTTGATAACCTCGGCGCCGTGCAGGTTCCAGTTGACTCCGTCGGAGGAATAGTAGCCGCTCAAGGAATTGCCGCGACGGAC
>CAZGRF010000451.1:0-3480 GCA_964527825.1 uncultured Pirellulales bacterium | reverse complement strand
TCTCGCCACGGCGGTCGCAAACGAAGGCGATGCCGCCACTGGCAACGTCAACCATGAGTCCTTGAGACATCGTCTGGGTAAAGTCCTCGCTGAACCAGACCGGCCACTGGTAGCCCAGTCTGTCTTCGCGTCGACGTTCGCTGTTGTCTTCCATTTCGTGGAACCTCCAATCTGCGCGGTCTTCACGTGGCTGAGTCGTCAGATTCACGGGCGAACTTGATGCGGAAACTGCGAAATGGATCGAATCACGCCTGTGGAATCCACGAAAGGTATTATCCGCCACACGGGCCCGAGAAGCGACCGATAAGCGTCACACGAGTTCCTCGCGCCGATCAAGGAATCCGCCACAGCCCAACGGGAATCACCGGCGCGGTGCTACCCTTTGGGCTGCATTAACGCCCGGGACTGTACGGCCGTTTGACCGAGGAAATCAAGATCTGGCAGGACTACCGGGACATCGCCTCGGATCTTGCGGAACACCCAAACCTCCGCCTACAGCTTGACCGCGCGGTTGTACACATGGACGCCGTCGATCAGGTCGCAGAAGAACGGGGCGACCCTGCCCCTCCTGATGAGACCACTGGCACCAATGCAAAGAACCGTATCCTGATCGGCCAAGTTGGCTTCTGCATCCGCTGCCGCATTGACCTCGTCGACATGCAGGCTCCCGGCGGAACCATCCCACGTCCGACTGACGCCTATTTCTCCTGCGCGCGCGAACGGCTGGGCCAGTTTCGCAGGCCGATTAGGACTACAATCGCCAGAATCGTCGCCGCGAAAGCCAGAAGATACGACCCCGCTCCTATGGCTATGCCCACGCTGGCCACCAGCCAAATCGTGGCGGCGGTGGTCAAGCCGTGAATGCCTCCGCGGTCTCGAATGATGACCCCTGCTCCCAAAAAGCCGACGCCGCTTACGATTTGGGCGGCGATCCGCCCGACCGAGTCGTTGTGCTTGACACCCATCTGTTCCGAGACGATCGTCAAGACGGCCGCCCCCAGGCAGATGAGCATATTGGTGCGTATCCCGGCCACCTTGCCGTGGAGTTGCCGCTCCCAGCCGATCGCCGCACCGAGACCCGCAGCCAACAAAACCTTGATCACCTGCAACTGCCAAGCCGGCATAGTGTCTACCTCCACATGCAAACGCCTGCGGACCGCAGCCCCGCCGCAGGCATGATGCGGCACTATAGATGGGATTCGCTGCCTTGTCAACCATCTGGGTTGATTCCGGACACGACAGGCGCGACAATGGCGTGATGAGCTACAATCGCGACGTGACAACAGATGTTTGCATCGTCGGGGCAGGGCCCGCTGGACTCATGGCGGCCATTCATGCGGCGGCGGAACATGCCAAAACGACAATCATCGAGACGCATGTCAACGCCGGTCGAAAGCTCCTCGTCACCGGCGGCGGCCGCTGCAACTTCACCCACGCGGGAACAGTTGCTGACCTCGTCCGCGCCTTCGGCCAAGGCGGCCGCTTTCTGCGCCACAGCTTTCACGAGCTCCCCCCTGAAAGCATCAGGACCTTCTTCGATGATCGAGGGCTACCCAGCAGAGTGGAGCCGGATGGCTGCGTCTTCCCGATCACTAATCGAGCCGCCGATGTGCGGGACGTTCTTCTGCGCGAAGCCGAGCGGCTCGGCGTCCGACTGTTGTACGGCACCCACGTCACAGAGGTCGCCCCAGAAGTCAACAGCTTCACGATCCGCACCGCGCAACAGACTCTCTCGTCAGGGCGATTGATTATCGCCACGGGCGGCGCCTCCTGGCCCCAAACCGGCTCGACCGGTGACGGCTATCACTTCGCCGCAGCTCTCGGCCACACCGTCGTCCCACCCAAACCTTCCCTGGTCCCCTTGGTGACACGCGAGAGCTGGCCGGCAGCGCTGGCGGGCGTGTCACTGGCCAGGGTGGCCGCCTGGATAGCTGCGAGCGGGCGAAAGGCCGCGGCCCACGGGGCACTGGTATTCACCCAGGATGGTATCGGCGGACCGACCGCGCAGGACCTCAGCCGGGAGCTTACGGACCAGCTTGCCGCTGCCAGCCACGGAATCGAGATTCGCATCGACCTGGTTCCGGACCTCAATGAGACACAACTGGATGGGCAAATCCAGGAGCAACTGGCCGCGCACGCGAAGAAGGCTGTGGCGAATGTCCTCGCGGAACTGGTGCCGAAGCGACTGGCGTCAGCGCTATGTGCGCTGGCCCAATGCGACGGCGAGCTCCAGGCGGGCCAGCTTAAGAGGGTAACTCGGACACGTATTGTCTGGCTTTTCAAAGAGCTGCCGCTGTGCGTGACAGGCACGCGGCCCCTTGCCGAGGCCACGGTGACACGCGGCGGTGTGAGTCTCGAAGAGATCGAGCCGCGCACGATGGAATCGAAGATCTGCCCCGGGCTTTTCTTCGCCGGCGAGGTCATCGACGTGGACGGGCCCTGCGGCGGCTACAACCTGCAGGCCTGCTGGTCCACCGGCGCCCTGGCCGGCCGGTCGGCGGCTCGCTCGTTTGTAGTGACACCGTAAGGCGGTCATTCGATATGCCCTGACGGGCACACTACAAGCGCCCCCTTACTGGGGCGGTCTGTAGTACTCCATGGCCTCCGGAATTATATTCTGGATATTCTGGATACGCGTTTCTGGGGCCGGGTGCGTACTGAGGATCTCAGGCGGGTGTGAGCCGCCGCCCTGCTGGGCCATCCGCTGCCAGAATGTGAGCGCCTCGTGCGGATCGTAGCCCGCCAGCGCCATGAAGATCATACCCAGGCGGTCCGCTTCGCTCTCTTGCACACGGCTGTACGGCAGCAGGATGCCGATCTGCGCGCCGAGGCCGTAGGAGGTCGCGAACAGGTTCCGGGTCGCCTCAGGCTTCTCTTTGAGCGCTTGCTCGACGGCGATGCCGCCCATCTGCACGAGCAGCCCCTGGGTCATACGTTCGTTGCCGTGCCGGGCGAAGACGTGGGCGATCTCGTGCCCCACCACCACCGCCAGCCCGGCCTCGTTCTGTGCCACGGGCAGCAGCCCCGTGTAGACCACGACTTTGCCGCCGGGCATGGCAAAGGCATTGACGGCGTCGTCCTCAACCAGGTTGAACTCCCACTGATAGCCGGCGAACGGATCGCGCTCCATGTGCTGCCGGCAGAACTCGTCCACTGCCTTGACGATCCGCGCGCCGACGCGTTTGACCATATCGCTCTTGGCCGCGTCGGTACTCACCTTGTTTTCGGAGATGAACTGGCTGTACTGTTGCAGGCTCATCGAGTTGATGACCGAGTCCGGCACCAGCGTCAACTGCGACCGCCCCGTGATCCCTACTTCCGAGCATCCCGCCATCGCGAACGTCAGGCTCAGCAGCGTCAGCAACGTCATTCTCACCGCCATCTTCATGGTCGTTCTCCCTTTATTCTCATGGTATCGCCGAGCCGAACGCCGACTGCTCGCGACTCGGCTCGCCACTATTAAGCCGTCCCGGCCGCCCG
>CAZGRF010000450.1:0-3487 GCA_964527825.1 uncultured Pirellulales bacterium | reverse complement strand
GAATGGTCGACCGAGGGCATCTCCTGCCCCGTCCAGGCGAAGATGCCTCCCCCGCAGTTGCGGTACACCTTCGTGACGTTTCTCAAAAGGCTCAAGTCCTCGCCGTAGACCGTCAGGTCCAACAGCCCGTCGCTGTCGAGGTCAGACCAGAGCAGACCGGAAGATTCCAGATCGGGAGGAAACTCGATGCCCGTGGCAGAGAAGACGAGGCCGCCGTCGTTGCTGTAGATTGCATAACCTGTCGGCTCACTGACCGTCACGTCCAGGTCGCCATCGCAGTCGTAGTCGGCAGGCCAAGGAAGAGCACCTATGCCCGGGTCTATCTCAGCGAAGGTTCCATCTCCGTTGTTCTGGCAGATCCTTCCCGAGCCTACCAGGTCAAGATCGCCGTCATTGTCCATGTCTCCCCACTCACCGGCGTACGACAAGGAAGCCCCGCTGTCAACGAACGTGTCGCCGCCTTCATTCCGGTACAGCCTTACTTCATACGTCGCTGACCAGGTCCGACCGGAAACCAGCAAATCCAAATCACCGTCAGCATCGTAGTCTCCCCATCTCAACCGCCCGTTATTGACGTCCACGAACCCAGGGTCGATGTAGGTGAAACTCCCATTGCCCTCATTCCGAAGGACCCACGTGGCCACGTCTCCGACGATGCCTGCCTCCGCCGCCACGTCCAGGTCGCCGTCGTTGTCATAGTCACCCCACTTCGCGTCACCAGGCGTGGCAACGGGGTGCGGCAGAGAAAAGTCTATCCGGGTGAAGAAGCCCGGTTCCTCCGGGTCTCCGCAACCCAACAGGACCGGCGCCAGCAAAAGCAACGTCGGCGAGAGCGCTCGCCTTCGATTATTCATGGCATGCCCTTCCGAATCTGGCCACCATCCCACTCATATACTACACCCACAAGCTCTCCGCGTCAAATAGGAGCCACAGATTCTCCGAAGAATGCCGTGCGCTCATTACTCGCCCTCCACCCGGACAAGGGTCTCTTCGTCAACGTAGATGGCATGCTCGAACCCGTCGAACTCCACCTTCCACTTCAAGGCCAGTTCTCCCGCGCGAGTCGTGACCGGCACGTAGCAGGGACTTGCCTTCGCCCCTTCCGCACCTCTTGCCTCGGCCTTCCCGCGATCCCTCAGCTTTCTTGCCACGCGTATGGCCTCGTCCCTGGTCACCGCCAGGCCCCTCTTACCGCCCTCGTGCTCCCTCAGGCGCCGCCATCTACCGCTGACGCCCGCGACGCCTCGCGCATCAACTCGGATGTGCAAGAAGTCACTTTCCACAGGGACGCCCTTATGCAGGTGCCGGAAGCGGAACCCATAGTCGACCGGCCTCATGTTGCCGGCCAGCGATGACGAACTCCCGATTCCTTCCTTCGTAACCCATACGGCACCGAGCTCGGCATTGTGGTGCGCACGCAAGCGGCCCTCGATGTCGGCAATGGCCCGGCGTGCATCGTCCAGCGCCAGCGCTTCGCTCCTCGCTTCCGCACGGCGGCGTCCGGAGAACAGGCTCTCATCTGTGGCGGGTATCCGAACGCCGGCCTCCCGCTGCACATAGCCAATGATGTCCTCGTCAACCGCGCTCTCAACGACAAGCACGCGCGGGAGCGGTTCCGGGGAAGCCGCGGCGCCGCCGGCAACAGCAGTGCCGACGCTAGTGCTGACGGAGGAGTGCGTGGCTTTCCACATGTCGTGGCCCGGCGCAAAGTCCGGCGTCATGAAAATAGGCTGGCCGAGGGAAGGGTCATAAATCCTGTCTCTGGTGTTGCCTTCTTCTACGTCATCCCAGTGACACACCCAACCCCAGTTGGGGTTGTCGGTGCCAATGCACGCCCACCCCCATGCGTCGACGATCGTATACAGATCCTGCGGTGGCACTTGCTCAGGATCGAAATCGAGGCAAAGCTCGCCGAACCTCTTGATGGTCTCATACATGGTGAACCCTATGACGGGGTCCCATCCTTCCGTGTAGAAGCTTAGGCCCGCAAACCCCAGGATGCCGTGCGGACACCTGCCAGTACCGTCGTCACTGTATCCCTGCAACGCGCGTATCCATCGCCCGTACGCCTGATCCCCGCCCCCGTACAAAGTGTTGCACGCCGTCGAGATAAGCCAGTCAGCGTCCCTGATCCACACGTTCTTCGGATGCTCCTCACCGTGGTCGTAGTTCCCGGCTCCCCAGTAGTCTTCGGCGTTGGTTGGCATGTCGTCCCACACGAAGTTGCCGAAAGGGAGCTCTTCCTGGGCCAACGTGACGGGGAGAAAGTCTGTGGCCAGATGCCTCCCCTCCACATCCACACCTTGCAGCCCATAGAACTTGCCTACCTCGCGGCCGTGCGAGAGTGCAAGGAGAAAGTCAGTCTCCCCGTGTGTGCCGCCAAATGAGCTCAGGCACTGAGCGATTTCCTGATAGCGGTCAGGGAAAGGCTCTGCGTACCCGCCCAGCTGCATTATCTTCGCGGGGCTCACAAGGAAAGACCAGTAGGCTCTGGTCACACAGTATGGCCACGTCGGATGGTGGAAGTAGTCCTTGAGATCGTAGTCATACACGCTGGCAAAGGACGCCTCCGCGAGGTCGACCATAACGTCGATGTCGTTGACCCAGACCCAGGCGCCCGCTCCGGTGCTGTCGTACTGCAGGGCGAACTTGAGCAGCTCTTCTTCCACAACCAGAATCTGTCGGTCAGTTGTCGCAACACCAAGCCCGACCCCGTCTCCTACTATCCTCAGGTCGCCGTTCACCAGTTGGAGATCGGTCGGGCCGAGAACGATTCTGCTGCCCGCCTCGGCCGACGATTCGCTTTCGACGACAACTTGAAGACGGTCGACGCCGATACCGGTCGGGATATCGGGGATGCGGAAGTAGATCCTGTTGTAGTCTATCTCTGGGAGACCCCCTGGTGGGAGGAGATATCTGGCCGACCGCAGAGTGCCCCTGACAGGGTCTTCCGGCCAGTCGTCGAACTCGGAAGCTGGGGTGAGCTGCTCGTCTAGATACAATCTTATGGTGTCCCCCGCTGTCACCCGGAACGGATGTGAGACTCCATCGGTCCCGGTTAGGGCGCTGTCCCTGACGAGGATCAGACAGTTGTCGGACACCTGACCGAATACGGGCGTCCACGCATAGCTCCCTGAGATATCCGGATCGGGGTCGTCGTGAGCTGGTTGATTGGGAAAGGTCAGCTGGGCAGGCGGCCCTGCATCTCCGTCAAGATGGACTTCAATATCGACGAAAGAAACACTGGCCGGCGCGTTCCAGGTAATCGTGTGCTCGACATCCACGTTCCAGCTCTCCACTCTGATGTTGGGGTCAGCGTCGTCCACTCCGTCCGGGTTGGTCACTTCTATGCCCACGATCAGCCACGGGCTCGATATGCACTGCTCCCGCCCTTCGGCGCCCTTTGTGGCCCTGTCCACCAACTGCAACTCGGCCCTACCGGAGGCAATGCCCTCGACATAGAGGGCCAACTTGTAGTGATCCTTTG
>CAZGRF010000449.1:1874-3489 GCA_964527825.1 uncultured Pirellulales bacterium | reverse complement strand
CAGGCAGTACTTTGGAGTCTGAATCCGTTCGTCGTGCTCGTCGTGTCGTAGTGGTTAATATCGGCGGTTGCCGTTCGTCGTTCGCCCTGATTCCTTCGTTCTCTGTCGTCCTCCGTATCTCTGTGGTGAGCCTTGTCGTGCGTGATTGACCTCGCCCGCCGCTTCTGTTACCGTTCAGGTGGTCGCCTTTTGTATGGGGCCGCACAATCGCCATGGATCCTCTCCGGTTCATCCAGAAGTGGCGCGATGTCGACCTGACGGAGCGCTCCGCCTCCCAGCAGCACTTCCTGGACCTGTGCGAGCTCGTCGACCACGAGAAGCCCGCCGAGGCCGACCCCTCCGGCGAGTGGTTCACCTTCGAGCGGGGCGCGGCCAAGCACGGCGGCGGCGACGGCTGGGCAGCAGTCTGGGAAGACGCCTGCGGTTCTCTCTCGGCTGTCAGATCGGAGACTTGCTATCCGTGGAACAGTGATTACAATGCAACCTGTGTGCCCAGCCAGAGGTCGAATCTGGGGAGATACGCCGATGCTTGCGCAACTCACCATATCTGAGGAATTCGATCTGGACAATGCGGTGACGGTCTATCCCGGGGACTGCATGGATATGCTGACGACCGTCCCCGATGAGTGCGTGCAACTCGTTGTCACGTCTCCTCCGTATAACGTGGGCAAGGAATACGAAGAGAGAACCGAGATTGAGGACTACGTCGAGCAACAGCGTCAGGTCATATCGGAATGCGCGCGTGTAGTGCGTCCGGACGGTCATGTCTGTTGGCAGGTGGGCAACTACGTGGAGAACGGCGAGATTGTGCCCTTGGACGTTCTGCTTTACCCCGCATTTGCAGAGCTCGGGCTGAAGCTGAGGAATCGAATCATCTGGCACTTTGGCCATGGGCTGCACTGCAGGAACCGCTTCTCGGGACGCTATGAGACCATACTGTGGTTCACGAAAACGGACGACTACTTCTTCGATCTTGATCCTGTGCGCATACCTCAGAAGTACCCCCGGAAAAGACATTATAAGGGTCCGAAGGCGGGGGAGTACTCCTGCAACCCGCGGGGCAAGAATCCCAGTGATGTCTGGGACATACCGAACGTCAAGAGCAACCATATCGAGAAGACCAGCCATCCGTGTCAGTTTCCGGTGGGCCTGGTGGAACGGCTTGTGCTTTCGATGAGCCGAGAAGGGGATCGTGTCATGGACCCCTTCCTGGGCGTCGGGACAACTATCGTTGCGGCGATACGCCATTCGCGCACTGGTCACGGCGCTGAAATCGTCCAGGAGTACGTTGAAATCGCCAAGGAACGAATAAGGGCCGCTGCGCAGGGCAGCCTTCGCATTCGACCCATGAATAAACCGGTCTACAAGCCCCCGATCCAAGGGAACCGCCAGCATATTCCTTCCCTTTTCGCGGAAGAAGACTGATTCCAGGCAGCTTGCAGAAGCCCGAAGGGGCCACCCACGATGCAGATCGTCGAAGTCTACTCCCATCTGAATGGTGAGGAGTTCTTGCTGGTGCACCGACCGGAGCTCTACGAGGAGATCAAGCACGTCATCCTGAGGGTGGAGGCAAGCGAGTTTCGCACCAAAGAGAGCAAAGAGAAGACAATGAGGG
>CAZGRF010000449.1:855-1864 GCA_964527825.1 uncultured Pirellulales bacterium | reverse complement strand
CAAGAAGCTCTATAGCCCACAGGACCTGAACGGGGCATTCGACAGGCTATTCGATGCTCGGGGCTGGCAGAGCAGTCGGTACCAGTACTATGTGACGACCGACCGAAAGCTGCTCGAGTTAATTGTGAATCTGCCGCTCGACGATCAGAAACGAGTCCTGGAAGAGCACGGCATTGAATCTCCGATCTACTCCTACAAACAAACAGATTTCGTGAAGGACAAGATCGCTATCGAGGTGCAGTTCGGAAAGTACTCGTTCGTTGCATACGACCTGTTCGTAAAGCACTTGTTGTTCTATGCGGGTGGCGTCATAGACGTAGGAGTGGAGATACTGCCCATAAAGGAGATGCTCACTGATCCCGATGGGGGCAGGCTTATGTCCACCGGCATTGCGTACTTCGAGGGGGAGGTGTACAACGTAATGCGGCACGGACGGAACAACCCACCGGTCCCGCTCTTGATCGTCGGCGTTGCGCCATGATGTCTCCCCACCTGGCTGCGCAACGCCCACGCCGCGCTGGACGAGGCCGTCTGCGCGGCCTACGCGGCCGCCACGGGCGATGCGGCCTGGAGGCCGGACATGACGGACGAGCAGATACTGGAGAAGCTGCTGGAGCTCAACGTGGCCCGCGCCGGCAAGGAATAACGACATCTCACCACGGAGTCCCTTCGACTGCGCTCAGGACAAGCACGGAGGACACGGAGAACGGCAAAGAACGGACGAATCAGGGGGAACGGCAGAGGCCTGGATTCACCACTACGACACGACGAGCACGACGGACGGCGAAGACCATCATTCACCACTACGACACGACGAGGACGACGAAGGGAATGTAGGATTTGACGTCGTGAGCGTTGTGGCGTCGTGGTTAGCTCCTTGTCGTTATCCTTGTTCTCGATGATTCCGTGGTGGGACACGGAGGACGGCAAGAGCGTAACGTTAGCCACTACGATACGACGAGCACGACGGACGGCGAAGACCATCATTCACCACTACGACACGACGAGG
>CAZGRF010000449.1:0-755 GCA_964527825.1 uncultured Pirellulales bacterium | reverse complement strand
ATGATTCCGTGGTGGGACACGGAGGACGGCAAGAGCGTAACGTTAGCCACTACGACATGACGAGCACGACGTGGCGATACAGGCCCTGGCGCGCCGCCTCGTTCGCCATTGCGCCTGCCCGGCGGATTGACATCCGGCGGCGCCGGGGTATACTTTGCTCAGACGTAACGACGTGCTGAGGACATTACTGGAGAGGAGGGCGTCATGAGGGTTGCGCACGTGATGTTGGCGGCGATCGTCTGCAGTTTGGCGTTGGGGTGTCAGCAGATCCAGACGGCGCTGAATCCCATGCCGACGACCGAGGGCAGCCGCGTGAGCGAGAAGCTCCGGAGCATCCCACCGGCCGATCCGGCAAAGATCAAGACGGTGACCGTGTATCGGTTTTCGAACAAGACCGGGTTTCCCCAGGGCCTGGCCATCAGCAACGGGATGACCGAGCAGTTGATCACCGCGCTCGTCAAGACCGGTCACTTCAGGGTCGTCGAGCGTGCTGAGCTCGGCGACATCGGCACGGAGAAGCAACTCCAGGCGTCCGGTCAGGCGTCGGGCCAGGCGGGCACGACGCAGATGATGGGAGCGCAGTTGATCTTCGCCGGCGCCGTCACAGAGCTGGACGAGACGGGAGGGGGCGGCCTGGCCGTGGCCCACGGGAACATCGGAGTGGGCCTTCGAAGCGTCACGGCACAGGTTGGCCTGGACATGCGCGTCATCGACGCGGGGACAAGCCAGATTCTCGACTCGATCGACGTGCGCAG
>CAZGRF010000448.1:0-3496 GCA_964527825.1 uncultured Pirellulales bacterium | reverse complement strand
GAGCGAGCCGTCGGTCCCGCCTTCTTCGTCGGTGACGCGATTATGCTGATTCTGGCAGCGCTGGCCGGCCTATGGGCGTCTCCGGCGCGAAGCCTGCGCAGCGCGGCGCTGGTGCTGGCCGCGGTGTGTGTGTTCGCCGGCGTCTCCTACGGCGTTGCGGTGGCCGAGCAGTCCGGCGGCGAGATCCGCGAGACCATCACGGTGAACGGTGAGCCGTTCCCGCTCGACAGCGGCAGGATCCTGCTCTACTTGTTCGACCCGGAGTGCAGCAGTTGCCTGTTCGGCGCGCGGGAGCTGGCCGGCTACAAGTGGCGGGACGTGCAGATCGTCACCATTCCGACGGTGAACGAACAGTTCGGCCAACAGTTTCTCGACGACGCGGGCTTGAACGCCCCGATGTCCTTCGACGCTGCCAGGCTGAGGGAGATGTTCCCGTTCGGCGATCCGCCCCACGCGGTGGCCATCGAGAACGGTGTCCAGAAGACCGCGTTCTCCGTCTTCGAGGAACCGGAGTTGCACGCGACCCTGGCCGCCATCGGATTCGTCGAGTAGAGGGTTTTGACACTGCGTAGGCGGATACACTCCTCCGCTTGCCGATCGGTCCCCCTCGTCCGGCTGCCAGCTACCGGCTGATGTCCGTCGTCGAGACGTCCTTGGTCATGTCGCGTGCGACGCCGACGATCATCAGCTCGAGCGGCTCGCTGCCGGTGTTCTCGAACGACTTGACCTCGCTCAGGTGAACCGGAATCGCGTCCCCCTTGCGGATGGCCGCCGTGTCCGGCGGCGCTCCGCCCCGACCGAAAGGCCCGCCCCGTGCGATGCTAAACGTGCCTTCACCCTCCATGACGTAGTAGAACTCCGCCACCGCACGATGCATGAAGGGCCCCACGGAAGTGCCCGGCGGAAGCAACAGGTGATCCACGTAGGCCCACGGCGTCTTGAAGACGGTGGGTTCGAGCACGCGCCGGTACTGGACCGTGCCCTTGCCGCCGTGCATTGCCTTCACCGGGCGGAGCATCTCGCGGTAGAAACGCGCGGTCATGAAGACCGGGATGGGATCCAGCGCTACGTCCGTGCGCGGATCTCCCGTGTTGAACGCGTCGTACTCACCCTTGACGGCGGTGACGTTGATATTCATCCACTCGACCGGCTGGTCGGTGTGATTGCGGATGGCATGGGCGTGACCCACCAGGCTGGGCGCGCCGGCCGGACCCTTCAGGCGCGACGTGCGGCCGTCGATGGAGAACTCGGCCTCGCCATTGAGGATCACGAACATCTCCTCACAGGTGTTGTGGAAGTGATACCCGATGCCGCCGCCAGGATCGATGACGCCACGATGCAGGAACTGGAGATTGGTCTCCAGCGATCGCTGATCCAGCAGCCCCATATAGGCCATCGGGCCGGCACCATCATGGACGGACTCGAACCGTCTGTACTGCGACGGGTCGGTGTGCACGATCCGGTCCGCGAGCGTTTGGGCCGCCAGCAGCGGAGCAAACGCCAGGAACGCAAAGTAGAGTCTCTTCATCGTACTTGCCCTCAGTAGACGTCAAACAATAAGGTCGGGTAGTTCGCCTTGTTGACCAGCATGTTCTCAATGACGGGCCACAGCCGCTGGTGCAGATCGCTGGTGATCCACTTCTGCCGGTCTTGCTCGCTGCGGAACTCGATAACGAATCGGTAGTTGACGCCCTTCGGCGCCTCGCCAAACAAGGTGGAGCGCAGCTTGATGATCTTCACGTCATAGAAGCCGGTCTGCTCGGTGGCGGCCTTGCGGAAGGTCGTCCGGAAGTGCCTCAGCATCTCCTGCTCCCGATCCGCCGGGACGATCATGTCGCAGTGCAGTTCGATGCCGCGCGGCCCCTGCGCGTAGAGCGGCAGCATACCGGGCGTGTCGAGCCGGATGCGGTAGAGCCCGGTTTCGGCCGTGATGTAGAGCGTCTGGCCGTCATCGCCCCAGCCGACGTTGGCCGGCGTCTCCGGCGGCTGGATGGTGCCGAGGTGGGTGCCGGCCGCGTCGAAGACCCAGACGCCGCCCGGGCCGGTCGCGTAGACGTTGCCGTACTCGTCCACCTTCATCCCGTCCGGCAGACCGGCGGCCTGCTCGGCGGTGACGTCGGCGAAGACGCGGCCGTTGGAAACAGTGCCGTCGGCATTCACGTCGTAGGCCATCCAGACTTTCTGGTTCTCGTCGCAATTGGCGACGTAGAGGGTCTGGTAGTCCGGCGAGAAGGCGATCCCGTTCGGGCGGGTCATGTCGCGGACGACCACCTGGAGGTCGCCGTCGGCAGAGAGCCGGTAGACGCCGTTGAAGTCGATCTCCTTGGCGGGATCCTCGTCCTGCTGCGGCAGCCCGAAGGGCGGATCAGTGAAATACAAGGAGCCGTCGCGGTGGAAGACTAGGTCGTTCGGGCTGTTGAGCCGCTTGCCCTCGAAGCTGTCGACGAGGGTGGTGACGGTGCCATCGGCTCCGATCCGGGCGATGCGGCGGTTGCCGTGCTGGCACACCAGCACCGAGCCGTCCTTGTCGAAGGTCATCCCGTTCGGCCCGATGTAGCCGCCTTCGGGAAGGCTGTTGCCGTCATAGCCGCCGGGGCGCAGCACTTCGGTCACGGTCCCGTCGGTCGTCCACTGCCGAATCACGTTGCCGACCACGTCGCTGAACCATACCGCGCCGGTTTGGCGCCAGAGCGGGGCCTCGATAAACGTGAAGCCGCCGGCGAGCTTCTCGATCTTGGCGTCGGCGGGGACGATCTCATCGAGCGCGGCGCCGAGGCGCTCGATACTCCCGATGGCGCCCGCCTCCGGCTCGGTGGCGGGGGGCGCCGAACAGGCAACGGTCAGAATCGCAACGAGCGCAACTGCAAAGGCTGAAGCTTTTCTTATCATGGCTGTGAACCTGGCTTTCTGGTGTAGACGAGAGTATATCATCTGAGCGCGTGGGGGGATGTTCTCGTCTGCGATGGCCTGCGGCCTCCGCTGAGAGGGCGCTCCGGAGGCGGTGCGGGCGAGGCGATCAGCAGGCTGGCAAGTCGAGGTCATTGTGGCAATCTGGGGCAGGGTCCTCCGCAAACGACGAAGCCCACCGCCGCTCGTCGGCGACGGTGGGCTCTTCCACCTTCAAATGCGGAGAAGGAGAAGCTCGCTAGTTCCTTCGTTTGAGAGTCGGCCGCTCGTCCTCGTCCCCGGCCTCGGGAATATCGTTGCCCTCGGAATCGACCCGCCCGGACGTGCGCTTGCGCAGCCGCGGACGATTCGGGTCGTCTTCCTGACTTGGACGCCGGCTGTGCATCATCTCCAGCCGGGTCTTCACCTCATTGAACTCCGAGGTCGTCACGACGTACTCGGGCTTGGCGTCCAGAATCTCCTGTATGTTTTTCTGGGCGTTGGCGATGCGGCCTCCGGTGGGCGGGTGCGAGGAGAAGACCTTGGCCATCGTGCCCGGTTTTCGCTTCTCGGCAGCCTGCAGCTTCTCGAAGAAGTCCACAAAGGCCGT
>CAZGRF010000447.1:0-3496 GCA_964527825.1 uncultured Pirellulales bacterium | reverse complement strand
CTACGGTTTTCCGTAGGTTCCTTGTCTGATTTTGGTGATTTCGGCGGCGGTCAGGACGTCGTTGAAGACGACCATCTCGTCCAGCAAGCCGTCATAACGATGGCTGCTCCAGCGATAGCCGCCCAACGCCAGACGCCCATCCAGCAGCGGCGCGTTCCGCGTGGTCGCCGTCACGTTGGTGCTGGAGGCCGTGGCGGTGTCATAGATATAGAGCTTGACCGTCCCGTCGGACGGACCCTCGGCGTAGGTCACCGCAATGTGATACCACGTGTCGCGCTCGATGATCTTGGGGCTGGGGGTGTAGTAATACGCGTTCGAGCCGTCGGCCAGGCCCACGCCGATGCGAATGGTCGCCGTGCCGGGACCGGCCGGCTCGTAGATCCCCACGGTGAACGAGTGCTTGTTGGCTTCCCCTTTGCCGTAGAGGATCGCCCCGCCGGCCACCTGCTCCGAGCCGGTGCGGGCTTTCATCCAGAAGGCCACGCTCAGCTTCGTGTTGGTGGTCCCGCTCTTCAAGGGGAAGTCCGGACTGAGATTGGCGTCCACGATGTCCAGGTACCCCAGAACCCCATTCGTGTTCATGTCGACACTGGCGGCTCCCTCCTGATAGTCCACCGTATTGGCGTCCGGAACCCCGATTTTGCTCAGTGTGTTGGACCCGATCGAATCGACGTGCAACGCCTTGCTCTCGAACCGCCACAGGGCCACGCAATTGGGGTCCACCGCGAAGTTGTTGCCGACGGCGGTGACGCCGTAGGTGGCCACCAAGGTCATGCCGGCATAGGCCTGATAGCCGTGGAGCAGGATGTACCAGGTCGCCGCGGCGGGGTCGTCGATGTGAACGGTCTCATTGTTGCCGATCAGATAGGGCCGGTAGTCCCAACTGGAGGTGGTGGGCTTGGCCCCTTTCTTGACATGGAGGTCACAGTCGCCGGTGCCGCCGGCGATTTGGATGTCCAGGAAGTCCTGCCCGGCCGGCACGACGATCTTATAGAACGCCTCGCTGCCGGTGGCGCCGGACAGGCCGGCCACGGGCACGCCGTTGCTCAGCTCGATGACTGGTTCAGCCAGGGGCACGTAGGTCGCCACCAACGTCACGCCGCTGTAGGCCTGATAGGCGTTCAGCAGGAGGTAGTAGGTTCCGGCGGCGGGAGTGTTGATCGTGACCGTTTCCTCGTTGCCGATCAGATAGGGCCGATAGTCCCATTCCGTCAGGGTGGGCAGCAGGTCCTTGCGGACGTGCAGGTCCGCGTCCCCGGTGCCGCCGGACATCTGAATCTCGAGCTGGCTCTGGCCGGCCGGAACATCGATCTGGAAGAACTTCTGGTCGCTGGCGGCGCCCGCCAAGCCGGTGACCGGCACGCCGTTGGTCAGCGGCGTGACCGTGGGTTCGCCGCCACCGCCGTCGGCCTGGTAGGTCGCGACGAGGGTCATCCCCGTGTACGCCTGGTAACCGTGCACCATGATCAGCCAGTTGCCGCCGGTCGGATTGGCAATGGTCACCGTTTCGTCGTTGCCGATCAGGTAAGGCCGGTAGTCGTATTCCGTCAAGGTCGGCGTCGCGTCCCGCTTGACGTAGAGGTCCGCGTCGCCGGTGCCGCCGGAGATCTGGAACTCCAACTGGGTCTGACCGCTGGGCACGATGAGACGATAGTATTTCTGGCTGCCCTGGGCGCCGGAGAGGTTGGTCACCGGCACGCCGTTGCTCAGGAGCGTCACGCTGCCGACGAACCAATGATCGGCCAGAAGCGTCACGCCCGCGTAGGCCTGGCGCGCCCGCAGCAGGATGTACCAGCTTCCACTCTGGGGATTGTCGATGGTGACGGTCTCGTCGTTGCCCGGCAGATAGGGTCGATAGTCCCAACTCGAGACCGTCGGCGGCAGCCCGCGCCGCACGTAGAGATCGCAGTTGCCGGTGCCGCCGGAGATCTTCACTTCCAGGGTGGTTTCGCCCGACGGCACGTCGATCTTATACAGCGTCTCGCTGCCCAGCGTCCCGGAAAGGCCGGGCACCGCCACGCCGTCGGTCAAGCTCTGGACGTTGCCGTAGCTCGCCAGCAGGGTCACGCCGGTATAAGCGCTGTAACCGCGCAGCAGGAGGTACCACGAGCCGGCGGTGGGGTCGTTGACCGAGACCGTCTCGTCGTTGCCCGGCGTGAAGGGACGGTAGTCGTAATTCGAGACGGTCGCCGGCGCGCCGTATTTGACGTACAGATCGCAGTCGCCGTTGCCGCCGGAAATCTTGATCTCCAGGTTGGTCTGCCCGGCCGGCACGTCGATGCGATAGAGCTTCTCGCTGCTCGCGGCCCCGGACAGGCCGGTCACCGGCACCCCGTTCGTCAAGACGATCCCGACGCCGCCGCTAGAGGTGGCCACCAGGGTCACGCCGGTATAAGCGCTGTAGCCGCGCAGCATGAGATACCAGGTGCCGGCGGCGGGGCTGTCGACGGTGACCTTCTCATTGTTGCCGACGAGGTACGGGCGGTAATCGTAGACGGCCACCGTGGGCAGACTATCCCGCTTGACGTACAGATCGCAGTCGCCGGTGCCGCCGGAGATCTGAATCTCCAGCTTGGTCTGCCCGGCCGGCACCACGATCTGGTAGAACCTCTCGCTGCCGGTGGCGCCCGACAGGCCGGAGACCGGCACGCCGTTGGCCAGCGGCGTGACGCTGACGCTGGCCGAATACGTCGCCACCAGCGTCAGGCCCGCATAGGCCGTATAGCCCCGCAGCATGACGTACCAGGTCCCGGCGGCGGGACTGGCCACCGCCACCGTCTCGTTGTTGCCGACCTGGTACGGCCGGTAGTCGTACGTCAGGGTCGTGGGCGGCAAGCCGCGGCGGACGTACAGGTCGCAGTCGCCCGTGCCGCCGGAAATCTTGATCTCCAGATCGTCCTGCCCGGCCGGCACGACGATCGTGTAAAAGCTCTCACTGCCGATCGTCCCGGACAAGCCGGTCACCGGAACCCCGTTGCTCAGCGGGACCGGGGCCCCGTAGGCGGTCGAGGCCAGCACCCAGAGGGCCGCCCCAAGGGCCACGATCGTTCTTGGACGCGATTTCCGCAAGCCGCTCATGTTGTATCTCCTCTCTAAAAACCTGTACGTTAGCGCGAATCCTGTTCTGATTCTGAATGTCGGACATCTGGCGGTCTTAGATTAGTGCCACCGCCGAGGCGCTTCGTAACGCCTTTTTCCGAATTCTGCCGGTGGACGCCGCAAGGCCGGCCGGGAGGGTCCGGAACCGGCTCGTTCGTGCCGATTCGCGGCCCGGGGGTTTCCCGCAGGCCCACCGCCGGAGGATCGGATCAGTGAAGCTGTGGCACGGCTGGACTCCTCCTCCGGCCGCCGCCGGGCGGCTCCTGCCCGGCCTTATCGGTCGCGGAAATCCCTCTGCCCGTCTCCGATGGGCTCACAGAGAGCCCGTGCGTTCCTGGTGCAAGCCGGCGCCTTAGCGGCACGGAAGATTATAGCCACCTCGGCCCCACCCGTCAAC
>CAZGRF010000446.1:0-3505 GCA_964527825.1 uncultured Pirellulales bacterium | reverse complement strand
AGAGGGTTCGATTTCAACACATCACGCGGCGCGATTGCCGGTTGATTGCAGATATTCTTTCAGCACAAATGCGCCTGATTATTGGACTTTCGCAGTCGCTTGGTGAAAAGCGCCCGCCCGCCGCTTCATGGCCCACTCCACCCTGTCGGAGGGAGACGAAACCATGCACTTGGCTCCACTTGGCCGGCCCGAACCTGTCGTACGGACCCATGCCTCTGAGCGTTTGGCACGCAAGACTTCCGGCTGCCTGCCTTTGCATGGCGGTTCGTAGTGACGTCGCCAGGCGCCGGGATTACCGCCGAGGGCGGCCGTGCCCCGCATGAGAGACCTGCCGCCGCGTGCCAGCCGCACCCTCCACCTCGGGCCGGATGGGCAAATTGCTTGCCTGGGGGGTGGGTTGGTCTATAATGCAGGCCGCAGTGGGTCCGGGGCACGTGCCGCCGGATGGGTCGATTAGACTGCGGTTCCTGGCTCGCGATCCTTCCTAAGGCGCTTTCTTAGGCGGGTTTACGATGAAGAGGACGGTCCTTTTCTTGTCATCGGCGGCTGGGGCTGCCAGTGCGCAGACGCCGACGACCAACTCGGAAGTAAAAACTGAGTACTAAGAACTGAGAACTAAGAACTGGTTGATACTAAGGAGATCAACGCAATGGCAGCAACAATTCACTACGAACAAGATGCTCCGATCGAACCGCTCGCCGGCAAGAAGGTAGGGGTCATCGGTTATGGCAGTCAGGGACACGCCCACAGTCTGAACCTGCGCGAAAGTGGAATCACGGTGGGGGTGGCGGAACTCGAAGGCACGCCCAACTATAAGCTGGCCGTCGAGCATGGATTCAAGCCTTCGGACATCGAGACCGCCATGAACGGGGCAGCACTGATTATCGTGACGCTGCCGGACGAAGTCCAGGCCACGGTGTACCAGAGCCAGATCGCTCCGAACCTGAAGGCCGGCCAGACGTTGGGCTTCTGTCACGGTTTCAACATCCACTTCAAGTACATCGTGCCGCCCAAGGATGTCAACGTGGTTATGATCGCGCCCAAAGGCCCGGGCCATCTGGTCCGCAGCGAGTACGAGAAGGGCGGCGGTGTCCCGTGCCTCGTCGCGGTCGAGCAGGACGCCACCGGCGACGCCAAGCAGATCGCCCTGGCCTGGGGTCACGGCATTGGCGGCGCCCGCGCCGGCATCCTCGAGACGACCTACAAGGAGGAGACGGAAACCGATCTGTTCGGCGAGCAAGTCGTCCTCTGCGGCGGCCTGACCGCGCTGATCAAAGCCGGTTTCGAGACCCTCGTCGCGGCCGGTTACCAGCCCGAAATCGCCTACTTTGAGACCGTTCACGAAGTCAAGTTGATCGTGGATCTGATCTATCAGGGCGGTCTCAGCTATATGCGGTACAGTGTGAGCAACACAGCGGAATATGGCGACCTCAGCCGCGGGCCGCGGATCATTACGGATGAAACCCGTGCCGAGATGAAGAAGATCCTGGGCGAAATCACCAGCGGCGCCTTCGCGCGAGAATGGGTCGCTGAATATCAGGGCGGGCTCAAGAAGTTCAACGAATTGTACGAAAAAGATCATAGCAGTCAGGTGGAAACCGTCGGCCGTAGGCTCCGCAAGATGATGAAGTGGATCAAGGCCAAAGAAGTGTAGGGATTGATGATGGATAATTGATGATTGATTATTCGAATCGTTGGTAATCATTTTGTCGCTGCTTGGAGAGCCGTTATGAGAGCCGAAAGACCACTGAGGAGGAATCGCGCGACCTCTTGCGCCGCTGCGTTGTCAGGTCTCTTGGCTCTCGCTCTTCTCTGCGGCGTCTCCGGCTGCACCGTCCTGCGGTACACTCCCCCGAACCGGTTGCCCTACGCCACGCTGGCGGTGCCCTACAACTTTACGCAGATCAAAGCCACGACCACGCTCAGCGTCCTGGGAATGGCCGACGCGCCGGAGTACCAGCTCAAGAGCGAGGATATCGGCCAGCAACTCCTCAATCAGAGCGACCTGGCCATTGCCCTTTCGGGCCAAAGCGCCGACACGTTCAAGACGTGGGTCAACCTGATCGTGTTCGACGAGCACCGCATGACGGCGGCGCGCAAGTACTTCTTCTGCAGCGATGAGAAGGCCACCGTCGCACCGGACCACCCGAAGCGCCTGCTGGTCCCGCCGCGTCGGGGAGTGATCTTCGACTGCCAGTGTGTTTTACCCCCCGAGATCCAGACGACACCCTACGCGACGGAAGAAGTCCGGCAGATCGCCATCGTCCGCTGGCTTGCCGATCAGTTCGACGCCGACGTCCACGACCTGACCGGCGAAACGAGCAAGCCTGTCCAGCCCAACGAGATGATCTCAATGTCCGGCATGATGATGAACCAGGTCTTTCGGGGTGTCCTCGGTGAGCTGGTCAGGTCGCCTGGCCTGACCCGTAGCCTCGCCGGCGAAGAAGGGGTCGAGTTCCCCCACATCAGCTTGAACCAAGGCCGCATCCGCCTCGTCGTCGTGAACGATGTCGTCGACATCAAGATCCGCGTCAACCTGCCCATGTAGGCTGCTCTTCGAGTCGGGTGAACGGCGGCAACTGCGTTCCGCACATGAGCGCGCCGATCGACGCCACCGACCGCCGAAACGAGCTGCGCAACCGTGGGACGATGAGCGATGAACACGCACGGCGTGAAGATACGCCTGTCCGCCTTTGTTGTCCGAGAAGATCAAGGGGGGGCCGCTCCATGGAAGGAACCACCGCCACCATGAAGATCGCATACTTCCATGCCTCGAAGTATGGAAATGGAGCCACGGTCGCCGAGGAATTCAGGCAGCAGATGCTCGCCAAAGGAGCTGTCGTTACGGTCCATCACATCCGCGACACCAAGCCGAAAGAAATGCCGCCGGCCGACCTGTACGTGTTCAGCTCGCCGGGACGCTGCGGCCGGCCCACCTGGGGTATGCGCCGTTTCTTGAAGAAGGCCGAGTTGCCGTCGGGAACGAAGTACGCCATCCTGACCACCGAGATGCCGACTCCCGAGGAGCGCAGCAAGTGGCGGCGCGTCATCCCTATCATGAGCCAAACGCTGCAGGAAAAGGGCCTGGTCGAGGTCGCCGCGAGCACGGTCCTGGTGACCGGCATCAAGGGCCCGCTCGAAGAAGGCTGGCAGCAGAAGGTTGAAGCCTTCGCCTCCCAGATCCCCATCCAGCCCTAATGCCCCGCTAGGGTCTCCTCGCCGGGAGTGGCATCACCCTGGCCGATGGCGAGAGCTACGACGTCACCATGACCTTCGCAAGCGAACCGTAGACGGCGGCGTCCTTCAGTTCAGATGACGAGCGGACCGGGTCTTCCCGCTTTCTTGGTTGACGCGTCCGACCGGACGAGCTACACATAGTCCCAGGCGACAGGTGGAGCGAATTGCATGGAGCAGTGCAGAGGAGACACTTATGCTGACAGGAAATCAGAACACGGCGTCTCATATGGATCAGTCTAGTTATTGTTAGGCCGTGACCGAATCTATT
>CAZGRF010000445.1:0-3509 GCA_964527825.1 uncultured Pirellulales bacterium | reverse complement strand
GCTCGATGGTCCGCGACATCGAGTTGATGAAGCAGAACAACATCAATACCGTGCGAACCTGTCACTACCCCGACCATCCGCTGTGGTACTTCCTGTGCGACCTGTACGGCCTCTACATCATCGACGAAGCCAACGTCGAATCGCACGGCATGGGCTACGGCCGTGAGTCGTTGGCCCGGGTCCCAAGTTGGGAGAAGGCGCACGTCGATCGCGAGGTGCGTATGGTCGAGCGCGACAAGAACCATCCGTGCGTGACGTTCTGGTCGCTGGGCAACGAGGCAGGTGGAGGCCCGAACTTCGTCGCGGCCGCCCAGGCCGTTCGCGGTATCGATACGTCCCGCCCGGTCCACTACCAGGGGATGAACTCCGTCGCAGACGTGGACAGCGTCATGTATCCGTCCGTGGACGCACTGATCAGAGACGGCCGCCGCAATTCGCCCAAACCGTTCGTGATGTGCGAGTACGCGCATGCAATGGGCAACGCGATCGGCAACCTGCAGGAATACTGGGACGCGATCGATACCTATCCGCGTCTGATCGGCGGCTGCATCTGGGACTGGGTCGATCAAGGCCTGCGCAAGTACACAGGCCAGACCAATCCCGACGGGTCGAAGCAATGGTTCTTCGCCTACGGCGGCGACTATACCGACCGGCCCAACGACAACAACTTCTGCTGCAACGGCGTCGTCACTCCCGACCGCGCCATCACCGCAAAGCTCCGCGAGGTGAAGAAGGTCTACCAGTACGTTGGCTTCACTCTTGGGCAAGTTAGTGACAACCGCATTTCGGTGGATCTGAAGAACAAATACTTCTTTACGGACCTCGACCGTTTCGGGTTGCAGTGGGAGCTACTTGAGGACGGAAAGCCCGTCGCGCACGGACAGCAAGCGCTGGCAAGCACAGCGCCGGGACAGACGACAGACATCAGCCTGCCGGTCGCACAACCCAAGCTCAAACCGGGCGCTGAGTACTTCCTGAACGTCAGTCTGACGCAGAAGCAGGATGAGCTTTACGCTCCCGCCGGGCATGTCGTGGCTTCTGAGCAGTTCAAACTGCCGTATGCGGTGCCCGACGCGCCGCAGATGGACGTCCAACAGTTGCCCGCGCTGACGCTCTCCGACAGCGCCAACGTCATCACAGTAGAGGGCAAGAACCTCAAGCTGGTCTTCAACCGGTCCAGCGGGACGGTGTCATCGTTGGTATACGACGGGACGGAAGTGATTTCCGAAGGGAACGGGCCGCGATTGAACCTCTACCGCGCACCCGTGGACAACGACAACTGGATGCGCCGGAACGTCGAGCGGGCGGGGTTGCGTGAGCTGTCCTACACCGTCAAGAGCGTCTCGGCCGAGCAACCGGCGCCTGGGATCGTTCGCATCCGCGCGACGGTGGATTGTTCGGGTCGTAGTGACACCGGGATGGTCCATACGGCCATCTATACCGTTTTTGGTGACGGCTCGATTGACGTGAGCAATCAGGTCGAACCTTACGGCAATCTCTCGGTGCTGCCCAAACTTGGCGTGAGCCTCGTTCTGCCCAAAGCGTTCGACACGCTCACGTGGCTGGGCAGAGGGCCGCACGAGAGTTACGTAGACCGTAAACGCAGCGCCGACGTCGGCTTGTACAAAGGCAGCGTTGAGGATCAGTACGAGCGCTACGTCCGGCCGCAGGAGAACGGCAACAAGACCGATGTCCGCTGGGCCGCCCTGACCGATGAGAAAGGCAACGGCTTGCTCGTCGTGACCGACGGGACCTATTCGATCAGCGCCCATCACAATACCGCTCAGGACTATGACCAGGCTCGGCATATCGACAAGGTCATTCCGCGTGACGAAGTGTACCTTTGCATCGACGCCGCGCATACCGGCCTGGGCGGAGCCAGTTGCGGCCCGCGACCTCTGACCAAGTACACCCTCACCGCCAAGCCCATGCGTTTCCGTTATTCGCTACGTTCCGCGGCGGGTGACTTGGCTTCGAAGGCGAGAATCGAGCTGCCCGATTTAGGAGCGCCGGTGGTTACGCGCGACGTGAGCGGTATGGTGAGCATCGCGTCATCAGCGAAGGGCAAAGTCGAATACCGACTGAATGACGGGTCGTGGCGGACCTACACCGGCCCGTTCGAGCTCATCGACCAGGGTACACTGGCCGCCAGGGTCCGGGTGGGCGACGGGTTGCTCAGCGACACGACACAAGTTCAGTTCGACAAGATCGTTCCTCTGCTGAACCTGGACAAGGGAACCTGGAAGGTGATGTACGTCGACAGCGTCGAGCCGGGCGAAGGCGAAGTGCGTCACGCGATCGACGGCGACCCGGCTACCTTCTGGCACACGAACTACTCATCCACGCAGGCAAAGCATCCTCACGAGATACAGATTGATCTGGGCAAGACGGTCATGCTGATCGGCTTCACCCAGTTGCCGCGCCAGGACATGTCCAATGGGCGTATTCGCGGGTACGAGTTCTATGTCAGCAGTGACGGCACGCAGTGGGGCCAGCCTGTCAGCAAGGGCGAATTCCCCAACAACGACCAGATTCAGACGGTCAAGCTCTCGGCGCCCGTGACGGCGCGCTACGTTCGTCTGGTCGCCTTGAATGAATGGTCGCGCCAGTACTATACTACGATGGCCGAGTTCGATGTGATGGCCGCCACGTAGGGGCGAACAATCATTCGCCCGCGCGTTGATGTTGGCTAAGGTCATGCGCAGACAGGAGTGACAGAATGAAACCGATAGGAACATCTTGGATTGTGGCAGTTCTATTGACGGCCAGTATTGGCTCCGCGGCCGAGAAGGAGTTCGAGGTGGACGTTATCAAGGTTGATTCCAACGACCTGAAGATTACCTTCATTGGGCACGGGACCTTGATGTTTCAGTATCAGGGCAAGGTCATTCACGTAGACCCGGTCAGTCGCGAAGCGGACTACACCAAGCTGCCGAAGGCCGATCTCATCCTGATCACACACGAACATGGCGACCACCTCGACCCCAAGGCCCTGAGCCTGATCCGCACGGAGCAGACCAAGGTGGTATTGGCTCAAGTGTGTGCGGAGCGGGCCGGCGGGGGCCTGGTCATGAAGAACGGCGACGTGCAGACGGTCGCGGTAGGCGCGAACGAGGATGCGCTTTCACTCAAGATCGAGGCCGTCCCCGCGTACAACATCGTGCATACGCGGTCCGGGAACCAACCCTACCATCCCAAGGGTGTCGGCAACGGTTACGTGGTCAACTTTGGCAAGATGCGCGTCTATATCGCCGGTGACACCGAGAATACGTCGGAGATGAAGGCGCTGAAGAACATCGACATCGCCTTTCTGCCGATGAACGTGCCCTTCACGATGACGCCGGAGATGGTCGCGGACGCCGCCAGGGCGTTCAAGCCCAGAATCCTCTATCCGTACCATTACGCGCAGACCGACCCCAACGAGCTGGTCAAGCTCCTGGAAGACGACAAGGACATCGAGGTCCGCATCCGCCAGATGCAGTAAGCGTACCCGCCTTCTTGAGACGGCG
>CAZGRF010000444.1:0-3527 GCA_964527825.1 uncultured Pirellulales bacterium | reverse complement strand
CCGACACTGGGCCGATTGATATTCTTGCGATCAGTAAGGATCGTAAGACACTACTTGTTGTCGAGTTAAAAAAAGGGCGGGCAAGCGATGTTGTGGTCGGTCAGCTGCTGCGTTACATGGGCTTTGTTCAGGAGGAGCTAGCCGAATCCGAGCAGGCCGTTCGGGGTGCAGTGATTGCACTTGAGGATGACCAACGGCTCAGGAGAGCCCTCGCAATCGTGCCTTCAATAGAGTTCTACCGCTATGAGGTGAGTTTCAAATTGGTGAAGGTCTGATATGAGCACAGTCGGCCAACGTGAAATCAAGACCCAGCAGCGCGTCATCCGGTTCTGCGTGGAGGAACTGGACTACACGTACCTCGGCCACTGGAAGGACCGTTCTGACAACAGCAACGTCGAGGAAGTCCTTCTGGCGGAATGGCTTAGGCGGCAAGGCCACAGAGACAAGATCATCACGAAGGTCCTGCACGAGCTGAACAAGGCCACCGGGCTGGGCGGCAGCAAGACGCTCTATGACGCCAATCGTGAGGTGTACAGCCTACTGCGCTACGGCGTGAAGGTCAAACCCGATATCGGCGAGCAGAACATCACCGTCTGGCTGATTGATTGGGGCACACCTACCAACAACGACTTCGCCATTGCTGAGGAAGTGACCGTCGCCGGAGAGCACAATAAGCGGCCTGACATCGTTTTCTACGTAAACGGCATCGCGCTGGGCGTTTTGGAGCTCAAGCGTTCGACCGTATCGGTCACCGAGGGCATCCGCCAGAACCTGGACAGCCAGAAGAAGGAGTTCATCCGGCCATTTTATGCCACCGTGCAGCTCGTGATGGCGGGTAACGACACCGAAGGTCTACGCTACGGCGTGATCGAAACACCTGAGAAGTACTATCTGGAATGGAAAGAACAATCACCGGATTGGACACCCAGGTCGCCGGGCGACACGAAACTCCTAACCCCCTGGGATGACGGCAGCATCACGAAGTTGGACTGCCAGATCGGCTGGTTCTGCCGCAAGGAGCGCCTGCTCGAGATCATCCATGACTTCATCGTCTTCGATGCGGGCACCAAGAAAATCTGCCGCCATAACCAGTATTTCGGTGTCCACGCCGCCCAGGACCACGTCAGCAAGCGCGAGGGTGGAATCGTCTGGCACACCCAGGGCAGCGGCAAGAGCCTGACGATGGTCTGGCTGGCCAAATGGATTCGCGAGCATGTCAAGGATGCCCGCGTCCTACTGATTACCGACCGCACTGAACTGGACGAGCAAATCGAAAAAGTGTTCAACGGCGTCAGCGAAGACATCTACCGCACCAAGAGCGGGGTCGACCTGGTGCGCGTGCTCAACGCTAAGGAGGAGTGGTTGATCTGCTCGCTGATCCACAAGTTTGGGGCTGGTGACGAAATCAGCGACAAGGATATCTACACCTATGTTGAGGACATCAAGAATAACCTGCCGAAGGACTTCCGTGCCAAGGGCGACATCTTCTTGTTTGTGGACGAGTGCCACCGCACGCAGTCGGGCAAACTGCACGAAGCAATGAAGGCGTTGCTGCCCAGTGCTATGCTGATCGGCTTTACCGGCACGCCGCTTTTGAAGAAGGACAAGCTGAAGAGCATCGAGATCTTTGGGCCGTACATCCACACCTACAAGTACGACGAAGCAGTACGTGACGAAGTTGTGCTCGATCTGCGCTACGAGGCCCGGGATATCGACCAGAACATCACCTCGCAAGCGAAGATCGATCAGTGGTTCGAGATCAAAACCAAGGGCCTGTCCGACCTCGCCAAAGCCCAGCTCAAGCAGCGATGGGGCACGATGCAGAAGGTGCTAAGTTCTCAAGATCGACTTGAGAAAATTGTCGCGGACATACTTCTGGATATGGAGACGCGCGACAGGCTCAAAAGCGGCTACGGAAACGCGCTGCTCATATCAGGGAGCATTTATTCGGCCTGCCGCTTATTCGAAATGTTTCAGAATACATATATGGCTGACAAGTGTGCAATTGTCACTTCATATAGGCCGAATCCAGGCGACATTAAGGGCGAGGAAACCGGCGAGGGCATGACTGAAAAGCTGAGGCAATACGAAATCTACCGCAAAATGCTCTCAACTCATTTCAATGAGCCGGAAGAGACGGCCATGTATAAAGTCGAGAAATTTGAGCAGGAGGTGAAAAGGCGTTTTGTCAAGCAGCCAGGTCAGGTGAAGCTGCTGATCGTCGTAGACAAACTGCTGACTGGTTTCGACGCGCCTCCCGCGACCTATCTATACATTGACAAACAAATGCAAGACCATGGGCTTTTCCAAGCTATTTGTCGCGTTAACCGATTGGACAGCGAGGACAAAGAGTACGGCTACATTATCGACTACAAGGACCTGTTCAAATCCCTGGAGAAGTCGATCAAGGACTACACGGGCGAGGCCTTTGAAGGATATGATGCTGAGGATGTCGCTGGTTTATTAAAGGATCGGCTGGAGAAAGGAAAGAAGCGCCTTGAGGAACTCCGGGAGTTGGTAAAGGCTCTTTGTGAGCCTGTGGAGCCACCGAGGGACACATCTGCGTATCTCAGGTTTTTCTGTGCTGCTGAGAGCGGTAACGCTGAGCAGCTGAAGTATAATGAGCCGAAGCGTGTGGCCCTCTATAAGCTGGTCGCGTCTCTGACTCGTGCGTACGCGAACCTGGCGAACGAAATGGCCGAGGCCGGTATCTCCACGAAGGAGGCGGCGGAGGTCAAGGCGGAGGTAAGCCATTACGAGAAGGTGCGCGAAGAAGTGAAGCTTGCCAGCGCCGACTACGTCGATATGAAGGTCTACGAGCCGGCCATGCGCCATTTACTCGACACGTACATCCGTGCCGAAGAGAGCGAAGTCGTGTCCGCGTTTGACGATATGACGCTTGTACAACTGATTGTGGAACAAGGCGCGCAAGCAGTGGAGTCTCTACCGATCGGTATTCGCGGTGACCAGGAGGCCATAGCCGAAACCATTGAGAACAACGTGCGCAAGCTTATCATCGATGAGACGCCAGTGAATCCGAAGTACTACGAGAGAATGTCACAGTTGCTGGATGCGCTTATTCTCGAACGGAAAAAACAGGCACTGGACTATAAGGCGTATTTGGACAAGATCGTTGAGTTGACGAAACAGGCCAGCAGACCGGAGAGAACAGGCACATACCCCTTTAGGGTTGATACTCCAGCAAAAAGAGCTTTATACGACAATCTAAAAGGACGAATAAACCTGGATCAAATACCTGCGCTAGAGAGTCAAGTTGCAGAGGCAGCAGGCGAGCCTGATGAAATCGCAGCCATTAATATCGATCTTGCGGTGCGTGCAGTGAAAAAAGATGATTGGCGTGGTATGCGGACCAAGCGGATTGAGGTACGCAATGCCATTAAATCTGTATTATTCTGTGGCGACAATTTGATTGATGAAATCTACAACATAATAGAAAGCAGACGTGACTACTGAACGACACAGGGTTGAGGTACGCGGCATATCTGTCGAGATCGTCCGCAAGGACA
>CAZGRF010000443.1:0-3528 GCA_964527825.1 uncultured Pirellulales bacterium | reverse complement strand
TTCGTCACCTCGATGTCGGTCCAGGCGATCTTGCCCTGCCAGCCGGTCCCGACCAGCTTGAGAATCGCTTCTTTCGCGGCAAACCGGCCGGCGTATTTCTCGACCGGATTCTTCTTCGTCCGCGCGTACGCCTGCTCCGCTGCCGTGAATACCCGAGCGAGGAATCGATCACCGTGCTGCTCGATCATTTCTTCGATGCGGGGACAATCCACTAAGTCGATACCGTGCGCGATGATTTCCATCAAGGTCTCTCAATCGTGAAAGCCGGCGGTCTACCGCGTCTGCGCCGATGCGTTTGCCGAGCGGTACAGCTGCTCCAGGCAATAGTCGAGAAAACGGTCTGTGTCGGCCAGCGCTGTTTCTTGCGCGATTTCCTTATCGAGCTGCTGGAGGGCCTCAAGGTTGCGGTCTTCCTCGATCTGCTTCTCGACCTGGTCCTGAACCTCTGCCAGCGGCCGGTATCCCTTCTCCTTCTTCTGCTCCAGCTTCATGATGAACGCATGTCCCGGCGCGTCCAGAGGTCCGGCAATCTGACCAACCTCGATCTGCCTGGCCGCACCGGCCAATATCGTGTATGGCTCTGCCAGGGACTCGGGGTCTCTGGGCGTCCATAGACCGCCGGACGCCGCCCGGAAGCCGTGCGAGTACCTCTCGGCTAGTGCGGCGAAATCCTCGCCTGCCATGATCCGCGTGACCAAGGATTCCGCCAACGCGCGCGCCGCCCGCGCAGGATCGCCGTTCGGATCGGACGACGCCATCTTCGCCACCTGAATGTCGATCAGCCGGAACTGCACGACACCGGGCGTGCCAAAGTACCCGTCTTTCATCCTGTCGTAGGCCGCGACCAGTTCACTGTATGTGATCGGCCGGTTGCGTGCGACTCTCGACGAAAACGCGTACCGGGCCAACATCTGCCTTTTCTTGTATTCCTTGAACGTCGCGCGATTCTTGCCTATCGCTTTAAGCGCTTCGTCAGCCTGCGCGTTGTTGCCTCCGTGTTCGAGGACGAATCGGCGCAATTCCTTGTCAGCCTCGTTGTCGAGCGCTTCACCGACCTTGTCGCCGAGCGTCCTTTGGGCTCGCTTGTAGAGCACAATGTTCGTGATGTTGGTGTTGAGCCGCTGCTGCACCTGCGGCCGAGCCAACTCCATGAACTCATCGAAGGAGGCCACCTTGGCCAGTTCGAGGAGCTTCTCTCTGAATGCAGGAGCAGAAGACACCTGGTCAGGCGACGGGGCCATGATGTCCTCACACGTGATGACCTCCCCACTAACGAGAAGCTCGTCGGGGCGACTGGGCTTGGGCGCGTAGCTGAGGCGCCGGATCTCCTCGTCCGTCAGTGCTGCCTTCTTCTTGTCGTTGCCTTCACATCCGGCGAGCATGCCGAGCACGAGCAGAAGGCATGGAACACAAACCATGCCGACCGTGGAAGCGCAGAGTCTTGCGTTTCTGCAGGCCGTCACCGCCGGCTGGTCCTTCATTCTTGCGTTCATCATGTCATTTCACCCTTGAGACCAATTTGGTCGGCTGCTTCGCGCATCCCCATGATCGCGTCGTCAATCAGCTCGCCCAGGTCCATGTTTAGCATGGCCGCCCCCTTCTCGATGACCCCGCGATTGACGCCGGCAGCGAAGGCTTTGTCCTTCCATTTCTTCTTGACCGATTTGGGCGTCATGTCGAGCACGCTCCTGCTGGGCCGAACCAGCGCCGTAGCTGCAACCAATCCCGTCAGTTCATCCATCGCATAGAGAGTCTTTTCCAAATCGGTCTGCGGCTCAACATCGGTGCAGATACCCCAGCCATGAGAAAGCACCGCCCGAATGTATTCCTCGGGCCAGTCCCGCTCGCGCAGGATTTCTTCGGTCTTGCGACAATGCCGCTCGGCGAATCGCTCGTAGTCCAGATCGTGGACGAGGCCGATCACGCCCCACATTTCTTCATCCTGGCCGCGCTTGCGGGCGCTGTAGCGCATCACCGCCTCGACGGCCAGCGCATGGCGTATCAACGCCTCGTTCTCGTTGTATTCCTGCAACAACGACAACGCTTCATCACGCGTTGGTTTTGACTCCGCCATCTTTCCAACCTCAATTCCGGCAGGGCATCATGCTCTGGCCCACTTTAGCCGCGAGGCCGGTGAATTGCAACGGAGATTTGCGGGTGGGTCAAAACGGCACGGCGTGAACTGAGAATCCAAGACGCGGTACACGCTGCTGACACCGTATCACTCTCGACAGCAATGGCTGTGGCGGCAGGACAACCGCCTTTTCGTAAGCGTAGGAGCGGTCGCAGAGGATAGACGAGAGTTGCTTTTCTCCGCCTCGGGGATAGACTACAGTCGCTGTGGGCCGTCCGGGAATCTCACGCGGACGGTGGCATCCGATGATGCCTCCATCTGAACTCGCAGTGAAACCTTATGCCAAAGTTCCGATCTGTCAATGACGTTCTGGATTTCGCCATCGCGCGCGAGAGCGAAGCGCACGATTTCTACGTCGGCCTGGCTGAGATCGTTTCCGAGGACAATTTGCGTGAGGCCATCAGTGCCTTCGCGGTGGATGAACTGCAGCACAGCATCCGACTGCAGGCTATCAAGGCCGGCGAGGCTGCGTTCATCGAAGACCAAATCGGCAGTCTGGGCGTCGCTGAGAACACTCAGGAAGTTGAACCGTATCCAGAGATGACGTACAAGGATCTGCTCGTCGTGGCAATGAAGAGAGAGAAGGCAGCCTTCAGACTCTATACCAATCTGGCTTCAATCGCCAAGAGCCCCGAGCTCCGCGACACCCTGCTCGGGCTGGCCCAGGAGGAAGCTCAGCACAAGCTCAGGCTGGAAATCGAGTACGATTGGGAAGCATCGTGAGATATGGCAGGATCCCCCGTTCCACGAGACAGCCAACTCGTCAGTGGCGTGAAGGCAACTGACATGCGAATCCTGGCGTTGGAGCCGTATTACGGTGGTAGCCACAAGGCATTTCTAGAGGGCTGGTCGAATTCCAGCGGGTACGAGTGGACCATCCTGCAACTGCCTCCCTACAAATGGAAATGGCGCATGCGTCACTCGGCCGTGACATTTGCCGACCAGGTGCGCGAACTCACCGAGCGCGGCCAACGTTGGGACCGGCTGTGGTGCTCGGACATGCTCAACCTGGCCGAGTTTCGTGGGCTGGCGCCGCGCCATATCCGCGATCTGCCAACCGTCATCTACTTCCATGAAAATCAGTTGACGTACCCCGTGCGGTTCGAGAGCGAGCGAGACTACCAGTTCGCCGTAACCAACGTGACCAGTGCTCTGGCAGCCGATGCCGTGTGGTTCAACTCGGGTTTTCACAGAGATTCATTCCTCAACGGGCTGGACACGTTCCTCCGGCGGATGCCGGATTGTCAACCGACAGACGCCTCGGGGAAGATTCGACAAAAGGCCATTGTATGTCCGCCGGGTGTCCGTCGGATGCCCGCGCGCGGCGTGAGGCGCCCCGGCCCGCTGCGCATCCTGTGGGCCGCGCGCTGGGAACATGACAAGAACCCGGATGA
>CAZGRF010000442.1:0-3534 GCA_964527825.1 uncultured Pirellulales bacterium | reverse complement strand
AACGTTGCGCGGTTGAATTCGCCGAGGATCACAAGGCGGGATGGTCGGGCTCCATTCACTCGCAGCGAAGCTGCTCCTATGAAGAGGGGGATTTCGTGCTGCGAACATGCTCGCGTCGCAGTGGAAAACTCATCAAGTCGCGCTTCAAAAATGCAGCTTTCTGGTGGATTTCGACCGCTGATTCGTACGCGCGAGTGAGTTCCATTCGCCCTAGGTCTAACAAAAGCAACAGGTGTGGCAGCGCGAAAAACACGTGCTCTTCACCCACTACCAGCTCGATTTCCTGTGTGCTTGGGTTGTAGCTGCCGCTGAGTCGATCAAGTTTCGTCAATTCAAATCACCCCCTTTCGCTCACCCAGGCCCGGCGCGGATTAGCGCGGCTCGGATAGCCTGGTCAAAGATGTGTTCGGGTAACGATCTACGCAGTCCCAGGATGTGATCAATAGCCCACGGCTCCCCGTCTCGCGCTCGAGCTGCAACCCAGGACAGAGGCGCGATGTTGTGCCATGTCTCGGCCGGCAGATCGTCACCCGTAACGTCCGGCCAACGCCCGAAGTTCAAGACCAAGCGCCGGCCGTGCGTTGCCTGGACGATTTCGCGTGCGCGTTCAATCGGTTCCGGCCACCGCTCGACGGGCGGATTTTTGCACATGTATTTCGCGAGATACTTCGATGCTTCTGACGGATTTTTGACGCGGCGGATATCGACAATCGACGAGCCGTCCGTTGCCTTGCACCAGCATCGACTCAAGGCTTTCTGGGGCAAGAACCGCCCGCTTGCGATGATGTGCAGGTGCGGGTGCCACTGTCTCCGCGATTTGTTGTAAGCGAGCTCTATGACTGCAGCGCCGTAGTCGACTTTCGATTTCCAAATCCTGGTTTGTCTGAGCCGGCGAAATGATCCCGTGAGGTGAGTGAGCTGCTCGGCAAGAGGGGCGTCTGTGTGCCTGAGCGTGAGCGTGATGAATCGAAGCGTGTGAGTTGCTGTTTTCGCGATCATGCGCTTGATCCGCCGGCGCTGCCTGGCAAAGGCGGACGAATGACAGCGAGGACACCAGCGATTTTTACAACCGTTTGCCACCAACCTGTAGTTGCCGAAGTTGTCGTGTTGAAGCCAAACGACCGAGCCACATTCGCGAACCTGCGGAGATTTCCGGCCGGCATAGGCTTCTGCCCAGATCGAAGCCACTTTGTGGGAGTCTTTTTCTTGCAATCGACACTTATCCCCCGGGTATCAAGTTAAGACCTGCGACCGCGCGTCTTTCGTGGTGAGTTCCGGCCTGCCGGCCGGGGCTTAAGCATTTTGCCAGCAGCATGCAGCGTCATCCTAATAAACTAACCAGATTTGATCGAGTTGCTTCTTGAGATGTTGCGACCGCCTGTAGGCCCGGACTGCTGTGCGTTGCCAGAATTTCCTGGTCGTTTCGTCCGCGGCCTTCGAGAGACGTTCGATAGCGTGATCGTAGCGATTCTCAGCCTTCTGTTTCAGCTTTCGGAGCGACTGCTCCCGCTTGACGCGTGCGTTGTAGTCGTCGACGTGGATCATTGCTGCCCCCTTTCGGCATGGGTTTGGTGGGCGCGTGAGCGGCGCACACTGAGCAACCGCGGGAAGGATCGAACGTCGTTGCCGGCTGTCTGCAGATTCTTCCGGTCTCCTTGTCGTATGCCCAACACTTGCTATACATGTTCAGTTGCCTCCTGAAAAGAAATACGCCCGCAGGGAAGATTCGCTTCCGTGCGGGCGTTGGGGCTCGTCCTTGAGCCGATGCTACATGCCGCTGGCGTCGTCGTGGCGCTTAACCAGGCAGCCAACCCGGTCTTCCTCCCGACGATGGGGGAAGTATCGCCGAAAGGTGGCCGGTATGTCAAGCAACCTGTGGTTGATTCTGCTCAACCTGCGGTTGATGGATTTACGGGATGTTTACGCAAGTCTTGTTGAACTGTGCGCTTGGCGCGAGCTTGCCGTCTCCATCCTGATACCGGAACTTGATCGTGTAAACGACGCCGGCCGTCAGGGCGAAGGGGGCTGCGCCGTTGAACTGTGCCGGCGGACTCCCCGAGTCTCCCAGGACTGAACCGAGCAAGAACCACGGGCCGCTGTAGTATGTGGCTCCTGGGCTGAGCGGCAGGCCGATGTAGAACGAGAGGCTGGTGCCGTCGATGCCCGTTGGGAACTGCGGGACGCCGGCCAGGACAACCTGGAGATTGTCGGGCGTGCCGGACGCGGAATCCGTGAGGTTCGAGTTGCCGTTGACGTTGTTCACGGGAATCTGCGCCGCTTGCCCTGGGATGAACGGCGCGGTGTCGAAGGCTGCCACGCCCGAGTTCAGGGCAACGGTATTCGTGCGCACATACATTTGGTTTCCCGTGAGAATCTTGGGATTCCCGAACTGATCGGTGAGCGGGGTGCCGTCCGCGTAGTTCTTCCAGCCTGTGCGCTGCGCCGATGTCAGCGTGTCTGACCATCGCGTCGAAATGTTGGAGAATCGGGTTCGGACTTGATTCTGCCTGGTGCTGTTCGGGTTCACGGGTGAGACTTTGCTTCGCACATAGGCCCCGAAGCGGTTCCGGGACCACGTGTTTCCGGCGATGGAGCCGCGTAAGTCGGCTAAGATTGGATTTGCTTTTGCCATGAGTGGCAACCTCCTGGTGAAGTGAACCACACCGTATATACACCGGTGCGGCTGCGAGAACCGTCGAGGTTTTGGCGACCTCGACGGGCTATGTGCAAAATGTTGCAGAGGAGCCCGCCCGTGTCAAGTCCGGACTCTCGTTCGCGCAGAGGCGGCCGCCGGGGGGCCGAGGCGCGCCGCATTAGCAGCCCCAGCGCCGCTCCGGGCCGTCAGGCCCGGGCGGCGCGCATCTCCTTTCCTTGTGGTGGCCATGGATGGCCACCACACCTTATAGCTGCTACAGCGGCGCGCCCGGCACCCCGGCAGGCCGCCGCGTCCGTAGATCAAAGTCAAAATCCCCCCTCCACCCCTCGTGCCCCCTGGGGGGCGGAGGGGGGATTTTGTAAACCTCCTGTCGGTTCTAATCGGCGGCGCTCCCGCCAAAATCGTGACGCGGCAGTTTGCGGCGCGATTTTGGCTGGTCGCCGCCGTCATCCCTAGCAGTTACCTTCTGTCTTCTTTAGATGCGCTGCTCGTCAGAGCAGCGCGACCTTGTCCAGCAAGCGCGGCGAAGCCGAGCGAAGGCCCGTTTTTTTGCGAGCAGTATCCGCAAAAAACGGGCCTGAGTCCGCTTACGAGAAGCGCCAAAAGACGAGGAGAAACCCCAAAACTCGTGGTGGGGCTGGTCTGCCGATAGGCAGCCAGCGACGGGTGGGGGCTTGTGCGGGATGGTGGGGGTGGTCGGGTGGTGCTGGGACCTGGAACGTCAACCGCCGAGCGAAGCGAGGGAAACGTTGCGCGGTTGACGTTCCAGGTCCCAGCGACGGGGTGATCCGAGGCGAATTCAACCGCCGAGCGTAGCGAGGGAAACGTTGCGCGGTTGAATTCGCCGAGGATCACAAGGCGGGATGGTCGGGCTCCAT
>CAZGRF010000441.1:0-3542 GCA_964527825.1 uncultured Pirellulales bacterium | reverse complement strand
GGCCAGGATGGGAGCCAGCGCGAAGAGACGTGCTTTGTGGATTGCCGGGCTTTCGGACGGACGGCCGAGAATATCAACAAGTTCTTCAACAAGGGCAGGCCGATTTTCATTGAGGGCCGGCTGACCTATGATGCTTGGACCGCCCAGGATGGGACCAAACGCAGCAAACATCGCATCACAGTTGACACCTTTCACTTCGTCTCCGGCGGCGCCGGTGGCGGTGGACCGGATCAGGGCGATCAAGGCGGGCCCGACGCCGGGCCGCCGGGGCGCGGGCCCAGTGGCGTCTCGGATGATGAGATACCGTTTTAGCATCGATTCCGTGAGCACGCGGGTGGGCTAAGGCCTGCGGCGGCGGATTCTTACGTTGTTGGCTTTGAGGTAGAACATGGCTCTACGACAAAAAGGACAGAGACAAAGAAGACGAACCGGGTTTGCCGGTGCACGTGATCAGACACAATGCCGCTTCTGCCGCGGCGGCATCAAGTACGTCGATTACAAAGACATAGACACCCTGCAGAAGCTGTTGACCAATCGCGGCAAGATTTACTCGCGCAAGCGCAGCGGCAACTGCGCCGGCTGTCAGCGGAAGGCCAAGCGGGCGATCAAGCGGGCCCGGTTCATGGCCCTGCTGCCGTACTCCGCGTAACGATTCGTTTGCCGTGCAACGGTTGCGCGACTCGTTTCGTCCTGCGGTGGCGTTAGCCGGTGTCGGCGCTGCTCGACGCTCGCAACCGTAACGAGCGTCGCAACCGCAACTGATTAACGAAGTATACGGGATAGAACCTATGAAGGTGTTACTCTGTGAGGATATCAAGCGATTAGGGTGGCTCGGCGATATCGTCGACGTGACCGAGGGATATGCGCGGAACTACCTGGTGCCGCAGGGCTTGGCCAAGGTTGCCACCGAAGGCAACATTCGGGCGCTGGCTAAGGAGAAGGCCAAGCGCGCCGAGGAGCGGGTGAAAGAGCGCAAGCGTCTCGAAGCGGCCGCTCAAGCGGTCGAAGGCGCCGAGGCAGTTCTGGCCGCCTTGGCCAACGAGCAGGGCGTTCTGTTCGGCTCGGTCAACGAGCGCCAGATCGCCGCGAACCTGCGCGAGCAAGGCTTCATGGTGGCCGACGAGGTGGTCAAACTGCCCGAGCACATCAAGCACGTCGGCACGCACAGCGTAACCCTGAAATTCGCCGACGATATAACGGCAACGGTCAGCGTCGTGGTGGTTGCCGAGCAGACCGGCGAGCAGAAGGAAGAGCAGAAAGAAGAAGAATAGGCTGGTTCAGTGTGCCCGTGAAAGCCTGCCGAAGGGGCGCAAGGACAACGCCCTGCGGTGTCACTACGAGCGAAACGGCCCACGGGGTCCCCAACCAAGAGGCCGCGAGCAAGACACATCCCCACAGCCTCTTTTCGTACTGCATCCGTGTCGCGGACATCCTGTCCGCGCGTGTCGTGGGCGTCTCGCCCGCGATCCTACTGTTCCTCCAACTCCCACCACAGTCGGGGATAGTCCCGCCCTTCATCGATCCACCAGATGTCGTCCGTCCCGTTGTCCGTCTCGCCCACGAAATCCCACCCCGCTGCCAGGAACATCGCGGCCGTCTGCATCTCGGCGGTGGTTTTGCCCGTCCCGCCCGCGCTGGTTGCCAGCCCACTGGTCTCTGTGTCCCAGAAGCAGTCGACGGCCTCGGCATGCGCGTTTCGGCCCACGAGACCACCCGTCTCTTCATCACCGGTAACAGGGCCAATGGAATAGCATTCTTCAATGATGCCCACGTCGTTGAATCCGACCAGTCCGCCCGTCGCAACGTTTCCCGCAACGGCGCAGGTCGAATAGGAATGGTCGATCTGCCCCTCGATCCACTCGTCTACTCCACGGAATCGCGACAGGCCGTTCTGCCCCACCAACCCGCCGACAGTTTCCTCACCCATGACGTCACCCGCTGCTTGGCACGCGGAGATGCGGCTTAAGTTAAAACCGACCAGCCCACCGATCTGATCTTGGCCGGTGACGCTGCTGCGTGCTCTGCATTCAGTGACCGTACCCTCCTGCGTGTACCATAACCACGCATCGCTGTTGTGTCCCAACAGGCCGCCGACATCGCTACGTCCCGAGATTGTCGTGCCCAGAACCGCACAGTTAGAGATCGTGCCCTGGTTGAACCCAACGAGCCCGCCCACAACGTCGTAGCCGGTAACAGTCCCACCCGTCGCATAGCAATTGGCAACAGTCCCTTGTCCCAGACCACCTACGAGAGACGCGACCTCCGATCTGAGTTCCGCGCTCACGTTGGGATCAATCAATCCGAGATTCATGATCGCTGCGTGAGCCCCGTCCACGTACCCGAAGAGCCCCACGCCCACTCCCCAGAGGGCACGATAGCTGAAGTTCGAGATCGTATGGCCGTTGCCGTCGAACACGCCGCTGAAGGGGTACGGGACGAGGGTACGAGCGCCGACGATCTGGTATCCGATCCGGTTGAACTCCTGTCCGCTGTAGCAACTCAGGTCGATATCGGCCATGAGCTTGAAGTCCTTGTCCCAGTCGGGGTTGGCGCCGATGGCGTTCATCTGCTCCGGCGTCCAAATCTGGTAGGGATCGTTCGGCTCGCCGGTGCCGCCGCCGTATTTGAGTCGGGCGACCGCCTCGATGCTGAAGAGGAAGAAATCAGCGCTGCCGGGCGGCGGCATTGTCTGGCCGGTAAGGTAGAGCCCGTCCGTCTTGAGGGCTAACGTGACCTGGACACTGCTGCTGTCGGCGGCGCGGCCGTCGAAGGCGTAGATCTCATCGACGGTCGACCTGCCGGTCAGGGCGGTTAGGTTGAAGACCTCGTTGGGGTCGAGCATCTGCCAAGGGTCGCTGTCGTAGGTGGCGGTGGCATCGACACGCGGGAACGCCGCCTCGGCCACGTTGGGATCGATGGAGAGCTGGAACGAACCTTCGACGGTGTAGGTGCGGTGGACGCCGGCAATGCCGCCGGTCTGGACGATGCTGCTTTGGTCGGGGATGAAGACGTAAGTGCTTGTCTGAGCTCGAGCTGTGGCAGAGTTGGCATCGGCGGCTCGGGCGTAGACGCTGAAGGTCAGGCACAGGGTCAGGACCATCGGCAAGCTGACAAGCTTACGCTTGATGGCGCTTGCCGCTGCCACACGGGCCGGGCGGTTGGTGCGAAGACGGTGCGCGTCGTCAGACGGTCTGGACGGTTCGCTTGCGTGGCTCATTGCTCTCTCCCTTTCGCCAAAGCTATCCCTGCACGCTGCGGCCGGGCTGTGGAGCCGAGGGGGCCCGCCGCGCGGCTCGCTCTGCACCGACCGACCATGTCCAGGGTAGCAAAGCCGGGCCGTTTTGTCAATCGCTCGGCGAGACCATACGCCTGCGACACGGCGCAGCAAATCGAATACGGACTATCAGCAAAGGCCGCGTTGACGTAAACACGCTGCTTGGCTATATTAACGGGCTATGCCCGCATCGGGTCCGTCGTGTATCCGTGACGGCATGGGTGGGGGCGAATGATTATTCGCCCCTACATCGGGAACCGGTCAGGGA
>CAZGRF010000440.1:0-3552 GCA_964527825.1 uncultured Pirellulales bacterium | reverse complement strand
AAATGTGCTGAGAGTGCATGCTTGGTCGTGCTATGCGGGTCGGACCTTATGTATTACAAGTGGAACCTCAAACCTTTCAGGGACCTAACCGTACGCCTCGCAACACGCGTGCAAGGCTACCCACCTTTTCCCAAGGACATAGGCATCCTGGAATTCCCCTATTTTGCGGCCAACGACGTCTTGCTTAACTGCATCTTCTTTCACGAGACAGGGCATTACCTGTATGAGAACACAAACCTCCACGACCGACTTCAGAAACGTATTGTTAAAGACTTCCTTCAGTTTGCCGCCAAAGAGAAGCTCTTGGAGAAGCTGAAAGACCCACTAATTGACTGGCGGAATCTCCTGAACTACGTCCGAACTCTGATCACCAGGTGGATGGATGAACTCTTTGCAGACATCTTCGCAATCCGAACGCTTGGCGCCGCATTTCATTTGGCTTGCCGGGAACTTGAACATGTGCTTCCCTCCGTCACCCAGCAGAGCAGGCATTTCTCAGATACACACCCCGCAGACGACTTTCGTTTCAAGATACACGCTAAGTGGCTCCGCAAGGGTCAATGGCTAGATGTGCTCCAGCAACGGGCCTCATGGACATACGACAAGCTCATTACGTGCGAGAAGCTTAAGATAGAAGACAAGTACTTCGAGGTCCACTGTAAGCCACCCATAGACGACGACATGGGAAACGTGACGGCTAGAATCCACTTCTGGATGCTTGGTGAATTCGACCGGCTGATCGGCATGACAGAAAAGAAACTCTCGAATGTACTGCAGAACCTCGAAGAGCCAATAATTGACTTCAGGCAACACGAGCGATCTGTGATTGGCCTTCTCGAGCACGGTGTAGTGCCATCCACTCTGTTTGACAGCAATGGGAATGCGCTTCACCCGCTCCCTACAACCATTCTGAACTCTGGCTACCTTTTTTATCTCAGCGGAATGGATAGGCTTCTCGGGAGAATCATGAGTGAGGATGATCCTATCGACAAACGGATCACATGCATAACACGTCTCAACGAATGGCTTGGAAAGGCCCTTGATGACTGGCAGTTCATCCAGAAGAGGGCAAAACAATGAGCGTTCTGACAGGCGGAGAAATCAAGCGGAGACTCACACTTGACATAGAAAAGGACTATCTTGAATCTCTTGTGATAACACCGCCACCGACAAGCTACGACCACGATTCGGTCGATCTTCGCCTCGGCTGTTTCTTCCGACTGCCAGCTATTAGTAGCACTGAGTGCATAAAACCATGCAGGATGGACCCTCAGTTGATAATCGATCATTACTCAGACCTGATACACCGGCCATACGGCCGCGATTCCAAATCTGATATCGGCTCTGGCACTGGTCACGAAAGCACACTTGTGCTGCAGCCGCAACACTCTGTGCTAGCGGGTACTCTTGAATACATAAAAATGCCAGGTGATGTCTCTGGCCAGATTCTGACGAAATCATCATGGGCAAGGGCCTTCATCACTATAGAGTCTGCGCCCTGGATACATCCGTTTTATCGAGGTTGTCTGACGCTCGAAATAAGCAATCTTGGAAATGTGCCAATTGCTTTGCCAGTCGGTGAGCCAATAGCGCAATTGGTGCTGGAGAAACTCGAAAACCCCCCGGCGTTCGAGGACGACATTATCGAAGGGCGTTACGTTGGCCCTGTAGCCCCTGAGGCCCCAAGATTCAGAGCGCCTTAACAACTTGGCCTGACTCTCTCGCCAGCAGTGCACACGGTGAGCCTTCAGGTTTCGCGGACACCTGACTAAACTGAGGGCGTGAGATTCTGTCTCGACTGGGTCACGGTGGGGTGGATTCTACGCGCCGGCGCAATACTTGAACGCTGCCATGACAGTGCAGGTCTCAGGCTGGACGCGGCGCTGGGCCGAGCGGGCTATGGCAGGGTGATGGTTACGGTGGTGCCTTGGGCGGGCTGGCTTTCGATTTCCAGGGAGCCGCGATTCAACTGCATCAGGCGAATCGCGTAGGCCAGGCCCATGCCGCGCCGGCGGCCGGCGGGCTTGGCGGAGAAGAACGGGTGCGTGGCCTTGCGTAATGTCTCGGCGTCCATGCCGCAGCCGAGGTCGCTGATCTGTAGCTTCACGCCGTCGGCGGCCGGCTCGGCGACGATCTTGACCGGACCCATGCTGTCGGCGTAGGACTCGATGGCGTTGGAAATGACGTTCGCGACGGCGGAGACCACCTGGGCCGAATCGACGAGCACCTCGCCAACCTTCTCGACCACATGGACCTGGGCATTGACGTGATCGGTCCCGCTCTTGCGGCCGGCCAGCTCCACCGCCTCCTCAATGATCTGCTTTACGTTCGTCGGGGTCGGCCTCGGCGCTGACGGCTCGGCGAAGCTCATCAGATCGTCGATGATCGCTGAAGCCTCGGTGACGTTATCGTGGATCTGCTCCAGATCGCGCTTGCGCTGCTCGTCGGTTTCGCCCTGCGCGAGCAACTGGGCCCGGCCGGAGATGACCGAGAGCGGATTGTTCAACTCATGCGCGACGCCCGCAGCCATCTCTGCCAGCGCCTCGGTCGGGCTCGCGGCAGGCGCCGGCGGGGCGGGGGATTCGACTTCACCGAGCGCGCGGACGAGGCGCTCGGAGAAGCGCGTCTGATGCTCCTTGGCCAGGGCCAGTCCCAAGACGGTCCCGGCCATCGAGGCGGCCGTCTCGAACTTCTCGGCAAACAGCGTCGCGTCGCCGGGGAAGTTCAGCTCGAAGGCCATCACCGCAATGGTCCGGCCGTCCGACAGCAGCGGCACCAGCTTCGTTCGGGCCAGATCGAAGTCCACATCCACTTGCTCCATGAGCCAATCGACGTGACGTTGAGCGTCCAGCAGGGCGAAGCGCTCGGCCAGAGGCCGGGGGATCGCGGCGATCTCGCTCGGAGGCTCAGTCACGATCTTGCTGCTGTGGCCCAGCGCCTCGACGATGACGGTGTCGATGGCTCCGTCGGCGGCGCCGTCGGTTAGGTAGAGACAGACCGAGCCGGTTTGGAAGAACCGCTGCCAGCGCCGCGCCAGGTCTTCGGCGATATCGATGGCCTCGGTGCTCGGACCGAGGCTCAGCAGGAAGGATCGGGCGAAGTCCAGATAGCCCGAGGCGATCATCAAGGTGCGATTCTCGGCCGCAAGCTCCGTCTGCTTTCGGGACAGGCTTGTCACGGTGGTCTGGATCGCGTCGCAGTACTTGGCGGTGGCGTTGGGCGTTCCCAAGCCGAGGGCTGCCGACTTGTCTGCGACCTCCTTCGACAAGGCGTCGTGAATCTGCCGGAGAGTCTCGACGTCGGCGCCGAGGATCCTCGCCAGGGAGCTGAGCGGCTCGGGCGGGTCGAAGCTGCCTGATACGCCAACGCCCGCTCGTCGCGCGATATGGTCGGCGGCCCAGACGACACGGACGAGCGCGATCTCGATGAGGTCGTCCAGCAGCGCGACCGCGTCACTGTGGTGCAGCCAGATCGCCATCGCGATGGGCTCGGGCAGGCGCCATTTCTGAGCCAACTGCTTGCCGAGCATGGCGTGGTTGGTTCCGAGGTGCT
>CAZGRF010000439.1:0-3559 GCA_964527825.1 uncultured Pirellulales bacterium | reverse complement strand
TCATGGCAGCAATTCTAACCTGTTATGGCGCAGTACACAATAGCCGATCCCAGATCGGGGCGTACCCCCCTGCTGTCGCCCGGCGCGGCTATGCCAGGCCCCGCAGAATCTCAACACCTTGGCGGATCTTCTCGTCGGTCGTCGCGAAACTGACCCGGAAATGCGTATCCTTTTCGCTGAAGACGTTGCCCGGGATGATGAGCACGTTGTTCTTGATTGCCCTGGCGACAAACTCGGTGCTCGATCCGCCTGGTGCTCTGACAAAGGCGTAGAACGCCCCGCCGGGCTTGCCTAGCTCGAATTTATCCTTGAGCCCTCCATACAGCAGGTCCCGCTTTCTCACATAGCTGTTGACCAAGTCGCTGACATCGTAGTCCATCGCAGCAATCGCAGCCCTCTGAAGCGGCATGGGGGCGCATACGAATGTATACTGCTGAACCTTGGTCATTTCCTCGATGACCGGACGCATCGATGCCGGAGCCGCGACATAGGCCAGCCGCCAGCCGGTCATCGCGTAGCTCTTGCTGAAGCCCCGCATCACCAGCACTTTCTCATGGTACTCACCGACGCTCGTACACGGACCGTCGTAACAGAAGCGTTCGTAGATTTCGTCGGCGAGAATCAGTATGTCTTTCTCGGTCGCGATCTTAGCCAGCGCCTTAATCTGGGCACCGGTGTAGACCATCCCCGTCGGATTACAGGGTGAGTTGAGGATGATCATCTTCGTCTTGTCTGTGATTGCCGCTGCGATCTTGTCGACAGGCAGCGTGAAATCCGGATACGAGTCCACAAAGACGGACTTGCCACCCAGCAGATTCACCACATGCTTGTAGATCACGAAGTATGGGTCGGGAACGATCACCTCGTCGCCCGGATTGACCAGTGCCATGAATGCTAACAGGAGGCCCCCGCTGACGCCACTGGTTACGAGCACGGCGGGGCTGTCCCACCCGAACTCGGCCTGCATCCGGGCCGCGATCTTCTCCAGCAGGTCCCTGTCGCCGGTCGTTTGCGAGTACTTGTTCAGGCCCGCCTCCATGGCCCTGATGGCTTCCCGCTTGAGTACCTCGGGCACGTCGAAATCAGGCTGTCCGATCGAGAAATTGACCGGGTTCTTCAGCTCCGCGGCTAGCGCAAAAACCTTCCGTATCCCGCTTGCATCGACCAGCCGCACGCGATCCGCAATCAGCTTTTCCATCATCGACCAGTGCCCTTCTTCCAAACCGCAGTGGGCCGTCGGTAACACAGGGTCAACGGCCTGCGCAATTGCATGATAGCAGTCTTCTATCGGGTTTCCAGAGGAAAAATAGCGGTCGACCCCTGGCACAAGGCGGTTCGGAGAAACCTTACGTGCATTGACAAATAGGCCAGGCTCCGCTAACCTATTCTACGTGCATCGGTCATTGTCCATCGCGATTCTGACGACGGTGTTGGCCGCCGCGACCGGCTGCGAGACGTCGTCGGAGCAAGAGGTCCCGATATGGGAAACCGCGAAACTATCCGATCTTGCTCCGAGGACGGGCGAGGGTCCGCAGGCGAAGTTCCTCGTCGCCGCCCGGTTCGATATCCACATCTTCGACCTGCCGGCCGATAACGTCGAAAGGCTTGAAGACCTCTGGCGTCTGCTGTCCGCCAGGCCCATCCGAACCAACAGCTACAACGCCTTCGCCCAGAACTCGTTCCGGGTTCGCTTCGGGCACGCCGAGATGTGGGACCAGTTGCTGGGTCTGCTCAGGGATGCCGGCGTTCAGCGAGCAGCGACGAACGCGTTAGGCGTGGGTGACGACGCGCCGACGGACCTGCCGATCGCACAGTTGCCTCGCCCAAGCACGATCTCTTTCGCGGCGACGAATCTATCGTGGCAGCGGGCCGAGGTCGAGCCGGGCCGGCTGGTGCTGCGGCTGCGCACCGAACCCATTCCCGGGGCCCGCGGGGTGCGCAAGATCGTTGCGTATCCCGTCCATACCCCGACGATTTCGAGCGCCATTCCGGAATTGGAGGCGAGGATTCGCGCGCGTGAGTTCTACTTCGCTTCGGCCGCCTTCGCCGCCCAGATGGGACCCGGCGACCTGCTGGTCTTGGCGCCGAACCAATACAGCGGCGAGCGGGTGACATTGGGAGGTCTGTTCTTCAACGAGCCGCAAGAAGTGCTCTTCGTCGATACGGAGACGACCGATCCGCCGCAGCGCAAGCCCGCCGTGCGCGTATACATTCTGGTTTGCGTCGGCATGGTCGACTGAGAGATTATGGCTGCTGCGACCGTCGGGCTGATTCGATGCGAGAGCTATGATACGGACAGGATCGCGGCGGCGATCAGCCGGCAGTTCGAGCTGCTCGGTGGTGTCGCGCGCTTCGTCAAACGGGGCGACCGTGTCCTGCTCAAGCCCAACTTCATCGCGCCCCGCGCGCTCGATCAAAATCCGGCTCAAACACACCCCGCCGTCATCCTGGCGGTGGCCACGCTCCTGAAAGACTACGGCGCCAGGCCATTCCTTGGTGACTCGCCCGCTTGGGCTGACGCTGCAACCTGCGCCCGCGTGCTGGGACTCACCGAGCCGCTGGCGAAGCTGGACGTTCCCATCGTCGAGCTGGACCGGTCCCGGCGGTGCCGCCTCGGGCCGGGCAGACCCACGATTGAAATCAGCTCGGTCGCCCTTGACGCCGATGTCATCATCAACCTGCCCAAGTTCAAGGCCCATCAGCAGCTTGTCACGACCTTCGCGATCAAGAATATGTTCGGCTGCGTCAGCGGCAAGCGCAAGGCGCTCTGGCATTTCCGCAGAGGCAACGACCCCGTGCGGTTTTGCACCCTGCTGATCGACATTTACCGGCGTCTCGCTCCGGCCGTGACGATCATCGACGGCATCGTCGCGATGGAGGGCCGCGGCCCGATCCGAGGCACGAGCAAGCCGCTCGGCTGGCTCATCGCCGGCGTCGAGCCCATCGCGTGTGAGATCGTCTGCTGCCGGCTCGTTGGCATCGAGCCTGAGCGCATCCCCGTCATCCGCACCGCCCGGCAGATCGGCTTCGGCTGCGCCGACCTCAGCCAAATCGACATCCTGGGCGACGCGCTGCCCGCGGAGCCGTGCCGCGATTTCCAGTGGCCGGTCCTGGTCCCCATCAAGTTCTCGCTCGCGCACGTCTGCCGCAGCGTGGCTCGCCAAATCGTGCTCCTGGCCCGACCCGGCAAGGCCAAACGCCCGCAGCCGTCCCAGTATTAGTCACGCGCCGGGGCCCAGGAGTCCATCCCGATTTCGTTCAATTCTGGCAACACCTTAAAACCGAAAACGCCTGTCACGCCAGATTTCTTTATTCCAGCAGCGGCAAAGACTTAGAACAGCGCGCGCAATTTCGTGAGACCCATTTTTCGTTCAAAACACGCAACACCCTCCTTCTACGGAGGCAGGCGTTCTGCCTCCGGGTCGAGTGCCGAGGAAAGGCAGGGACCACGCGACGAAGACGGGAGGTTGACGTCCTGGACGCGCGAAAATGTCGCAATTGTGTGTACGCCACTTTCCTGCAAGTGGCGGCCCAGACCGTGCTGGTCTGTGCGAACCGA
>CAZGRF010000438.1:0-3560 GCA_964527825.1 uncultured Pirellulales bacterium | reverse complement strand
CCGTGCTCGACCAGCACCTCCTTGCGGCTGCGGTCGCCGGCCCACATCGCCCGCAACTGGGGGATGGTCGCGTGGGACTCGTCGATGAACAGCAGGAAATCGTCGGGGAAGTAATCGACGAGCGTGTAGGGCCGGGCGCCCGGCGGCAGACCCGCCAAGTGCCGGGCGTAGTTCTCGATGCCGCTACAGTAGCCGACTTCCTGAATCATTTCCAAGTCGTACATCGTGCGGGCCTGGAGCCGCTGGGCTTCCAGCAGTTTACCCTGACTGCGCAGCTCGGCCAGGCGCTGCTCCAACTCCGCCCGGATGCTCCCGACGGCATCGCTGATCTTATCCGTGGGCATGACGTAATGCTGGGCGGGATAGATGAATACTCGGTCCTCGGCGGCCAGCACTTCGCGGGAAACCGGGTTGATGTAGCTGATCCGTTCGATTTGGTCGCCGAATAGCTCGATGCGGACCGCAAACGATTCGTAGGACGGATGGATCTCAACCACGTCGCCTCGGACGCGAAACGTCCCACGCTGGAAGTCGATGTCGTTGCGCGTGTATTGGATGTCAGCCAGCCGTCCCAGCAGGGTGTTGCGGTCGCAGCTCTGGCCGGTCCGAACCGCTACCACGCTGGCCTTGTAGTCCTCCGGGGAGCCCAGGCCGAAGATGCACGAGACCGAGGCGACCACGATGCAATCGCGCCGTGTCGAGAGGCTCGTCGTGGTCGAGAGCCTCAGCCGGTCCAGATCGGCGTTCCGGGAGGCGTCCTTTTCGATGTAGATGTCGCGCTGAGGAATGTAGGCCTCAGGCTGATAGTAATCGTAGTAGCTGACGAAGTACTCGACCGCGTTGCCGGGAAACAACTCCTTGAACTCCTCGTAGAGCTGTGCGGCTAAGGTCTTGTTGTGCGAGACCACGAGGACCGGCCGGTCGAATTGGGCGATGACGTTGGCCATCGTGAACGTCTTGCCGCTGCCGGTCACACCCATCAACGTCTGCAACTTCCGACCCTCGCGCAAACCCTGAGCGAGCCGCTTGATGGCCTGCGGTTGGTCGCCCGACGGCTGAAACTGGTTGTTTAGCTTAAACGAATCCATAGGAATTCACTGCGATTGTACTGCCCGAATGGGCCGAACTCACGACATTTCCCGCCGCGCGAATGGCTGCGGAATGCTCTCCTGGGTGGCATCCTCAGAGCTCACCCTAAGTCTCGTCGAATGGGTCGGCAGGAGTCGGGGGTCTTCGGTGCGTAGTCCCGGTCGAGATCGCGCCGGGCGTCAGGCTGCCGACTATTGAGCGGCACTCCCTTAGGTCTGTTCTGGGTACGCGATCGCGGTCAGGAGGGCGGGGCTGTATTGCCGCCAAAGATTGTCAGCGTCGAGTTGCCGGGCGTTGCGGGGCAGTTCCAGAGTGATGGTGGGAATGCGAAGCACTACGCCGGCATAGGATCCGAGCGAGCCGGGCAGAGCACCGAACCGGTATATGCGCACGCCGCACTGTCGAGCCATGCGTTCGGCCAAATCCTGCGCCGGGCCGTCGTAGTCAATGCACGGTGGGGCATCCTGAAGACGCTGGTGAATGCTGACAATGCGATTGGGCTTATGCTCTTGGATGATCGAGACAATGGCCCGAGATTCCGGCTCCGATAGTGCGTGATGGCCACTCTCGGGACTGTCCTGGCGATTTGGCGCATCAAAGTTCCGATTCAGGTCCACTCCACGGACATTGTGGCGCGTGTTGTGGACCATGCCGTCGGGGTTCGCCACCGGCAGCACTATCACCCGGCGATCCCGGAGCAGATCGGGGTTCTCCTGCAAATGCTCTGCCAACCGCTGGACGAGAGGCGTTCCGGCTGACTCATCGCCCTGAATCGTTGCCAGGATGAGCGTGGTCTCATCGCCGTCGCCGAGAATCTGGGCCATGATCGGCCGGCCCTGGACGGATCGACCGAGCACCCGATACTGTGGCACCGTCTGCCGTACGGGTGTTGCGACGGGCCGGTCTTCACCGATAACGCGCGGCCGCGGCTCGGGTTCGTAGCATCCGGAAAGACCCACGGCCGCAAGAATTGCAGCACAGACTAACCTGCTCGACCATCCCTTGCTCATATCAGCTAATCCTTTAACTTACCCCACCTTGCCGATTTGGCCGAATCATACGTATCATCGGCTTTCATTGCAACAGGCAAACAGGAAAACGGGCCGGCAAAAGGCATAGTGGGCACGGTCGAGGCAGGGCACGCCGGTCCTCGATAGAGACACCTGCCTTCGCAAGTGGAGCCTGCCCCACACCGTAATCCACCTTGCGGCCGAAAAATGGAGAGATTCGCCCGCCTGAGCCGATGAAACATTCCAGAAGGGTGGTTCGTATGGCCCGGCAGGGGGCAGGCGAAAACGGAGCAATGGCGCATCGATCCATGAAAACGCGGCTGTTTGTGGGCATCCTGGCGGCACTGTTGGTCGCGGCCGGTTATTTCGGTCGCGGCTTCTACGGCCGGGCGCTGACGATTCACGAATTGCTGGGCGAGAACAAGCAGCTCAAGCAGGCCATCACGAATCTGACCAGCGAGGACCAGATCGGCTATGCCAAGGTCATCTCCCAGCGAACCGATGAGAACGGACGCCTGCGGACAACGATCCGGTTCGTCGAGACGTCGCGCGAGGACAAGACCAAGAAGATCCTCCAGAAAGAGTACACCATCGAGGGCGACATCATCCACTTCGACGCGCTCGTCGTGACGTTTGGCGACCAGACGGTCATTGATGGTCGGTCGCGGGCCTTATACCTGTGGCGGCGCGTTTATGGGGAGCATACGGCGCCGCAGGACGGCCACGCGATCGAAGAGCCCGGCGCCGAGCCCAAGCGCTACGAAGGTCTGCTCAAGATGCTGCCGATCGAGCAGAGGCAATTGTTCTGGTCGCACATCTGGGACCTGGCCAACGATCCCGAGCAGCTCAAGCAGCACGGCATCAAGGCCATCTATGGCAATGTCCTCTATCATAAGCTTCGCGAAGGCCTGATCTACGTGTTCAAGATCAGCCCCACCGGCCACCTCTACCCCGAAGTCGTCCCCGATATGTAGACCAGCCGCCCCGCGGGGCCGGCGCACCGGCTTGCCCCCAATTTCTGGCACCGTCCCGACAGACAGGCCGCCGAATCCCTGCTATTAGCGTTGACGCTGCGCTGAGGTCTGGGTATCATAATAATCGTGTGTAGCGGAATTCGACGGCAGCGGTCGACGCAGGTGTAGACCTATGGGTTTAATCAAAGTCGAAATATCGCTTTCCAATCCAGCAAAACCGAAGCTCAAGCCGGTGCAGGTTCAAGCCCTGGTCGATACGGGCGCGGTCACTCTCTGCATTCCAGAGCACATCAGGATCCAACTCAACCTCGAGGAATCTGAGCGTCGAGAAGTGACGGTCGCCAACGGGAACAAGGAAGTGGTTCCCTACGTGGGGCCGGTCAAGATTGCGTGCCTGGGCCGCAGTTGCTACGGCGGCGCCTTGGTCCTGGGCGACCGGGTCCTTCTGGGCGCGGTGCCCATGGAAGACGTGGACCTAGTGCTCTCG
>CAZGRF010000437.1:0-3562 GCA_964527825.1 uncultured Pirellulales bacterium | reverse complement strand
AGCTGCGCGGTCGGAGGATATTCATTGATGAATCGCTCGGCGATGCCGCGCTCAAAGCGGAAGCCGGCGCGCGGGGAGTCCTGACCTATTTCGTCAATGAGATCGCTCTGGGCGACCGCGCCACACCCTATTCGATGGTCGCGGCCATAGATCCCAACCGAGACGGGACCGGCTTGATCCCGTCCGACATGGGTGCCGACCAGATCGTCATCAATCAGTGGCTTGCCGACGATCTGGATGCCAAGGTAGGCGATTCGCTGGCGCTGACCTATTATCTCACCGGTCCGAAACGGGCCCTGCTGGAGAAGACGAGCCGTTTCACTATCGTCAAGATCGTCCCGCTGGCAGGAGCCGCGCTGGACCCTAACCTGATGCCCGAGTTTCCCGGCTTGGCGGATGTGGACAACTGTCGCGACTGGGAAGCCGGCATACCGATTGATCTCGACAAGATACGCCCCAAGGACGAGACCTATTGGGACGACTATCGCGGGACACCCAAGGCCTTTGTCACGCTTGGCGCGGGCCAGGCCCTCTGGGGCAATCGCTTCGGCAACCTGACGGCGGTGCGCTTTCCCTGGCGAGAAGGGCTCGCCGCCCAGATCACGTCCCGCCTGACCGGGGATGTAGACCCGGCGACGGTTGGCTTGTTCTTCCAGCCGGTACGGCAGCGCGGCTTGGCGGCCGGTCGTGAAGGAACCGACTTCGGACAACTCTTCCTGGGTTTGAGCATGTTCCTGATCGCCTCAGCCGTGATTCTGACGGGGCTTCTTTTTGTCTTTGGAGTCGAGAGCCGCAGCGAGCATGTCGGCACGCTGCTGGCGGTGGGCCTGCCGGCGAGGCGGGTCGGGTGCATCCTGATGGCCGAAGGAGGTCTCGTCGCGCTGATCGGCACCGTGATCGGAGTCGGAGCCGGCCTGGTCTATACACGCGTGATGGTGTACGGACTGTCGACGCTCTGGAGTGGCGCGGTGGCCGGTACGCAGATCCACTTCTTCGCCAAGCCCACGACGCTCATCGTGGGCGGACTGCTGGGCTTGGCCACGGCGTTGTTCGCCATCTGGATCACGCTGCGAAAGAAGGTGTCCCGCCCGGCCCGCGAACTGCTGGGAGGGGACCTGGAGCCGCGCTATCCCGGCAGGGCTGCTTGGTCGCGGGGCCGATGGGGCCTCGGGCTGGGCATATTGTCGTTCGCGGGAGCGGTGGTTTTAGTGGTTTTCATGGGCGGTGGCAGCGGCAGGGACGTCTCGGGCGCTTTCTTCGGGGCCGGGTCGCTGTTGTTGATAGGGGCGCTTGCCCTGTGCCAGGCCTTGCTGCGAATTGTCGGCGGCGGCTGGAACAAACCGATGGTGTCGTTGGAGGGCCTTGGGTTCAGGAACTCGACCCGCCGCAGCGGGCGCAGTCTGGCGATCATCGGGCTGCTGGCGTGCGGCGTCTTCATGGTCGTTGCCGTCGGGGCCAATCGGCACGATCCGACGGCCGATTCGCAGAGCAGAGACTCGGGCACGGGCGGCTTCGCCTTCTATGGTGAGTCGTCCGTTGCCGTACTCCACGATCTCAATACGCAGAAGGGACGCGCCGCGCTGGGGCTGGAAAACGGCGGACTGACCGATGTCGCGGCGGTCCAGTTGCGTGTCCATGACGGGGACGACGCCAGTTGCCTGAACCTCAACCGGGCTCAGCAGCCGCGCTTGCTGGGGGTGGAAGCCGAGGAACTGAGTCGGCGAGGGGCCTTCAAGTTCACCGCTGCCGAGAAGGACCTGGACGGGCAGGGCTGGGACCAGCTCAAAGCCGACCTGGACGAGGGGGTTGTGCCCGCCGTCGGGGACTATCCGACGGTTTTCTGGGGCTTGGGCAAGAACATCGGCGATGAGCTGGAGTATAGAGACGAGATGGGCCAGGCTTTCCGTGTGCGCATTGTGGGTATGCTGGCCAGCTCGATCCTTCAGGGCAGCCTCGTCATCGACGAGAGCCGGTTCACGGCCCGCTATCCATCGGAGGCCGGCTACAGGTGTTTCCTGGTGGATGCCGCTGTCCCAGATGCTGCCATCGCCGGCCGGGTCCTTACGTCTGGGCTCAGAGATTTCGGATTGGTTTTGACGCCGGCGGCGCAGCGTCTCGCGGCCTTCAGCGCGGTAGAGAACACGTATCTGTCCATCTTCACCGTCCTGGGTGGTCTAGGCTTGGTCATCGGTTGTATCGGCCTGGGCCTGATCGTATTGCGGAACATGCTTGAGCGGCGTGGGGAACTGGCCATGCTGCGAGCGGTAGGATTCAGTCGCAGGACGCTGCAACGTATGGTATTCTACGAGCACTGGGGTTTGGTGCTTTCGGGCCTGCTTTGCGGCACTGTCTCGGCCGGGATCGCTGTGGCTCCCGCGCTGCAGTCGCCGGGCGGGCAGGTTCCCTATGCCTCGCTGGTCCTGACGATCCTTGCCATCGGCGTCAGCGGCGGCTTCTGGGTCTGGATGGCGGCGTCACTGGCTCTGCGCGGCGAACTGCTCGATGCGCTGAGAAACGAATAGCCACAATGTGGTTGACGGGTCATCTATGAGGAAATCTGTTGTCGCCGATATCATACCGATGGCTTTCGCGGCAGCAGGTGTCGTCTGCCTTGCCTACCTGTGGATCAGTGCCGATGCGGCTCCTCAACTGGACGTGCGCGTTCCCATCGCGGCCAACTCTCCCGAGGAATCCGCCGGTGAAGCCGGAGATGTATCGGCTCGCGCAGAACTAACGACCTACGAGGGAAAGCCGGCGGACCTTCCGGGGAATTGGCCGCAGTTTAGGGGCCCGGATCTCGATGCGATCGGAAAGGTGAACGTGACACCGGCACGGAGCTGGTCGGCGCAAGGTCCGCCGGTGTTGTGGTCGGTCGACTTGGGCGAGGGGTATGCAGGTGCGGCCGTATTGAACGGCCGCGTTTTTGTGGCCGATTACGACCAGGATAAGCAAGGTGATGCGATCCGTTGCTTTTCGCTTGCCGACGGCAAGGAAATCTGGCGTTACTTCTATCCCGTCAAAGTCAAACGCAATCACGGCATGAGCCGGACCGTCCCGGCCGTCACGGACAAGTACGTCGTGACTTTGGGGCCGAAGTGTCATGTGGCTTGTCTCGATGTCGCAACGGGTCAGCTCAAGTGGTTCCTAGATCTGGTCAAAGACTACGATGCCAAGGTCCCGGCTTGGTATGCGGGCCAGTGTCCTCTCATCGACAACGGTAAGGTTATCCTTGGCGTCGGGGGCGAGCCGCTGATCATGGCGGTGGACATTGAGACGGGGCAAATCGTCTGGCAGACGCCCAATCTTCAGAGCTGGGAGATGACCCACTCGTCGCTCGTCCCGGTTGAGTTTGCCGGCAGACGCATGTACGTCTGGTGCGCCAGCGGAGGGGTGGTCGGCGTGTCGGCTGACGACGGGGCGCGGCTGTGGGAAACGACCGAATGGCAGATTCGCATCGCCAATGTCCCGACACCGTTGCCGGTGGGAGCCGGACGCATTTTCCTCTCGGGCGGCTATAACGCCGGGGCCATGATGCTGCAACTTTCCGACGACAACGGACAGA
>CAZGRF010000436.1:2911-3563 GCA_964527825.1 uncultured Pirellulales bacterium | reverse complement strand
AGACAGGGATCGCCAGCATCCAATGCATGTACGCCCCGGAATTCAACAGTCACTCAGAGAGTCTCGATCTGGAGGTCAGGTGAGCCGCAGACAGCTTGTGGGAAAGGCCCATCTGCGCTTGTCGCATGACCGCCTGAGCGGCGCGATGCCGTGGCGGGTCAAGGCCGAGGTGCGTTACCTCCAGAATGGGCCTAGAAGCCGCTGTCGAGGCCTCGGCACACTGGGGGCCTACCATGCAGAAGTTTTTGCTTGACGGGGACTTCCGTACAGGGTAATCTGAAGAAGACCGGTGTGGGACGGAAGTGGAGGTGTCAGCGTGTGGGTGTGCAGCAATCCTGACGTGAGCAGCACAGGGGGGCTTACGGCGAGTTCATTCTGTCTGGGATCGACGCAGATGATATCTGCTAGTTTGGCAACCTGACGTACGAAAGCAAGTGAAAAAGCATCTTGGGCCCATTGGCAGGGCCCGCATCGTGGAGGGTAGGCCCATGGAGCGGCACATAGTCTCGCCCCCAGCCATGCTCGTCGTGTTGTGCACCGCAGCTCTCACGCTCTGGAATCCCTCGGCGTTTCTCTGGGCCGCACAGGCCGGTGGCACGGACGAGGCCGGGGTATCCGACTGCGACTGGACCCCGGGCGAGTCGTTCAAGAT
>CAZGRF010000436.1:0-2901 GCA_964527825.1 uncultured Pirellulales bacterium | reverse complement strand
TGCACTGGCCACAACTGCCCGATCTGAGCCCGGCGGGCGTCGACGTCGACGCGATGGGACTGGTCCTGGCAGATGATTTCCGGTGCACCGCCACGGGACCGATCTCACGGATACATGTGTGGGCTTCTTTCGCCGGGGACGTTCTGCCCAGCGACGGGCCGGAAGCCATAACGCTGGTGCTGACCATCTATTCCGACGTCCCTGCCGCGAACGACTCCTGGAGCCGGCCGGGGGAACGTCTCTGGACACGGGCATTCAAGCCAGGCGAATACACAGTCCGCCTGGTCCATGATGGCCCAGAGGGTTGGTACGATCCTGTGACAGACACGTATCAGCCGGAAAACCACAGGCAGGCCTATCAGTACAATTTCTGCATCGAAAATGACGCTTTTCTCCAGCGGGAAGGAACCATCTACTGGCTGGCGATCGAGGTGCAGGAGCCGGCCAACACCGTCCACAGGTTCGGGTGGAAGACGACCACGCCCAAGTTGCGATGGAACGATGACGCGGTCTACCGCACGGCTGGCACCAGTTGGCTGCCGCTGACGTATCCGAAGGACCATGAGTATGCCCAGCGTTCGCTCGATCTAGCTTTTGTAATTGGCGGTGACGAGCAGGCTGTCCCCACGTGTGACCTCGGTGATGCACCCGACAGCTCCAACAGCTATCCGGCCACGCCGATGCTTGCGTACCCGAGCGGGGTCATCGCGCACTACCCCACGGTCTATGAGACGGGCTCACCCCCATACGGGCCGATCCATCGGGAACCCAAAGCCGCTGTGTATCTCGGCGAATGCGTGAGCCTTGAGACTGAGGCGGACCTCGGGCCCGACGAAGACCCGGGCAACAACCTCCGCCCGGCGGCGGACGCAGCCGATATGGACGGTTGTGATGACGGGGTACTACTGCCACTGGTGCTGCCACAGCTTGAGAAAACCACGTTCGAATACGTCGTTAGCGTTGCCCCCGGCGCCCCCGCACGCCCGTGTTACGTCAATGTGTGGATTGACTGGAACCGTGACGGTGACTGGGAGGACTGGGATATGCACACATGGCCGTCAGGTGGTTTCGGGTATGTCGATGAGTGGGTTGTTGTCGACCAGGAACTCCCTCTGGGCCCCGGTACGTATGTTGTCGAGACTCCGGAGTTTCTGTGCTGGCATCCAGAGGATATGGAGACGGCCCCGTTGTGGATGCGCATCACTATTGCCGAACAGCGACGGAGCGCGATGCTCAGAGTAGTGGGGATGGCCGAGGAAGGCGCTGGCTCGGGACCAGAGGCGGGATATCAGTACGGCGAAACGGAGGACTACCTGATCTATCCACAGGAGGAACCCGGAGAGCCTGTGTACGATTGGGGTGATGCGCCGGATTGGCGTGCGGCCCCTGGGTACCCGACGCTGTCGGACAACAACGGCGCTCGGCATGTCCTGGCAGGCCCGTGGTTCGGCGACAAGACCGGTGTCCCGGATGCCGATGCCGATGGTCAGCCGGATCCTGACGCTCTCGGTGATGATAGTGACGGAAACGACGATGAAGAAGGCGTGTCAATTCCCCCGCTGGTGCAGGGCGAGACCGCGGTTATCTCGGTAGAGGTCGGTGGCGGTGGTGGCGTCGTGCAGGCTTGGATCGACTTCGACGGCGACATGACCTGGCAGGCCGGCGAGAAGGTGTTCGACGGTTTTCTGCCCAACGGCGCGCACCCGATCAACGTGGCCGTGCCCAGTACCGCCACAGTGGGCCTGAGCTTCGCGCGATTCCGCATCAGCACGAAAGGTGGCCTGAGTCCCGGCGGCGCCGCCCGCGACGGGGAAGTGGAGGACCACGAGGTATCCATCCGTACAGCGCCGCCCTATCGGAAGTGGGTCCAGCAGCCGGACCTCACGCAAAACGGTATCGATATCCGCATCGACCAAAGCGACGGCAAGGTCCGTTGGTTGGCTGATGACTTCGAGTGCACGACTGCGAACCGCATCACTGAGATCTATCTTTGGGGCTCATGGAAGCACGACGAAAAGGGCAAGATCGAGAAGATCCACGTGAGCATCCATCCGGATGACCCCGTCGGGTCCGCAGGGTACGATCCGCAGAACCGCTTTTCCAAACCGGGGCCTGAAGTCTTATGGTCCAGGTCCTTTGGGCCAGGCGAGTTCGCAGAGGCGCCGTACCACCTCGTGAGCGAGCCGGGCGAGTGGTGGTGGGACCCGGCTACCGGGGAGTTGATTCGCGGCGGGGACACAGAGGTATGGCGTCTGGATCTCTCCGTCGATCCCAACGACGCATTCGCGCAGCGCGGATCGCTCACCAATCCCATCATCTACTGGCTTATGGTCCAGGTTGAGACCACAGAAGGTGAGTTTGGCTGGAAAACGCGTCGCTGGCCGGACCACTACATCGACGATGCGGTTTGGGACGTCGGTGTCGAGTTGCCAAGGATATGGAGTGAGCTGCGCTACCCGAAGAATCATCCGTACTATGCCCTGGACAAGAACTCGATTGATATGGCCTTCCGGCTGGGATATACGGGCGAGGTGCTCGAGCATCCGACCACGAAGCCGGGCAGCGCCACGCAATGCCCGGTGGTCGAGACGCAGTGTCCAGTGGTTGAGACCCGCTGTCGACCCGTTGAAACACAGTGCCCGACGGCCGATACGCGCTGTCCGGTGGTGAGAACGAAGTGCCCACCTCTTGGGACCTTGTGTCCCGTGGTGGAGACAGGTTGTCCACTGGTCAGAACGAGATGCCCAGCCGTGGAAACGCGGTGTCCGGTCGTCCCGACTGAGTGTCCGCCCGTCGGGACGAGGTGCCCACCGGTAGAGACCAAATGTCCGCCGGCGGAAACGCAGTGCCCGGCGGTCGAAACCGAGTGCCCGGCCATCGAGACCAAGTGCCCACCGATAG
>CAZGRF010000435.1:0-3566 GCA_964527825.1 uncultured Pirellulales bacterium | reverse complement strand
TAGATTCTCCATTGTCTCTCGACCTCCAATGCGGCTGTCTGCGAAATCGTCGCCGCCATTGTAACCGGCCCTCAAGTCCCCGCAAATCCGAAATTCCCCAGTCGCATCTTGCCTGAAGACGCCGCGGCCACACGATGGGCAGTCACAGGATCATGATGATCTGCCCCGGCGTCACGTGCAGCGTTTCATTAGCGCTGGCGTTCTTGAGGCTGATCTCCAAGGTGCTGGCGGAGCCGGTTATCAGGAAGGGCTCGTTCTCAGGCGCGTCGGCATAGGTCGGGCAGTGGCTCATCGAGCACGTGCGGTCGCCGATCCGGACGCTGTATCGGCGCTGGTCCAAGGGGGGCAGGTTGGTGACCACGTTTCCGAAATGGTCGATGCGCACGACAGTCCCCTCGCGGCCGTTGCGGTACAGGTCGAGTCGCTCGATCTGCTCGATTCGCTCGCCAAGTCTCTCCATGTCGCCGAGGTCAGCCTGCGCAGCCGCTCGCGCGAAGACGTCCCGACCGTGGAACGTACGACTGGCTCCTGAAGGGATTGGGATGTTTCGGATCGTTTGGATGGTCTGGTCTTTGAGCGTTTCCCAGAGTAGGCCATTGTCGGGTGCGACGAAGCGATAGGCCGGAGTCCGAACCGCGATGACCTTGCGGTTCGTGCCGACGCCCGGATCGACGACACAGCAGAACGTCGTGCTTCGCGGGAAGTACCCAAAGCTACTCAGCAGTATCCAGGAGGCCTCGACGATGCTCTGCGGGTGGATGTCATGACAGAGATCGACGATCCTGGCGTCGGGATCGATGCTCAAGATCACGCCCTTCATCACGCCGACGTATTCACCGAGTCCGAAGTCGGTCAGTAGAACAATCATGGCTTGAGGACTCCCAAACTCTCATGCTGTTATTCGCCCGGCGGGTACATGAACTCCGGGATGCGGCGGACGGCTCTATCGGCGCCGATACAGGCCAGAACGCTCGATCCCTCGGTCAGTAGAAGGCCGTCACGGTCGCGAAAGAGCCGGTACGTGTGCTCGACCTTGGCGGCAGTGACGTTCGAGCAGGTGGTTTCGAGCCGCAATGGGTCGTCATAGAAGACGGGCCGGCGGTACTTGATCCGCAACTCGGCCACGGCGAAGAAGATACCGGCCGCCTCGAGGTCCCTGTAAACGATGCCGTTGGCGCGGAGCAACTCGGTCCGGCCCATCTCGAACCAGACGGGAAAGACGCTGTGGTGGACCACGCCGCCTTTGTCGGTCTCAGCGTAGCGAGGCACGATGGCTATCTTGTGGCATTGTACGGTCGTGTGTTTCGGCAACTGTATCTCCATTCGACGGCCAGAATACCATGCGCTTGGAGCTTTTCAAGCGGCAGGAGGTTCAGGGAGCTGGATTTGAGCCCTTTGGAGGCGCCAAAAATCAGCCGAAAATTCCCTTTACCTGGCTGGCTAAGGCCGGTATATTCAATACGCAGGTTAAGTCCTCAAGCCCCTGCGTGTTATCTCGCTTTTCCTCTCCCTCCGCCGCGCAGGGGCTTCTTGAGTTGATTCACGCCGGAGCCGGCGGCGCGGGCTCTAATTACGGGGAATGGTCTGGCCGAGGGCCTCGAACATGGCCAGCACGTTCTCGATGGGCGTGTTGCACTGGATGTTGTGGATCGTGTTGAAGACGTAGCCGTTCTTCCGGCTGAAGATATTGACCCGCTCGGCGACTTGGCGGCGCACTTCGTCGGGCGTGCCGAACGGCAGGGTCTGCTGGGTATCGACCCCGCCGCCCCAGAAGACGATCCGACCACCATACTTGTCGACCAACGCTTCTGGGTCCATCCCCTGAGCCGAGGTCTGAAGAGGGTCCAGGGCGTCGAACCCGGCCTCGATGAAGCCTTCGATCAAAGGCTCGCATCCCCCGCAGCAGTGCTTCAGCGTTTTCCATTTCGTGCGGGCGTGAATCCAGTCGTTAAGCTGCTTGCTGTAGGGCAGGTAGAGCTCCCGGTATGCGTCGGGCGAGCAGAACAGACTGTTCTGCGAGGCCAAGTCGGTACCGTCGAGGAGGACAACATGTACTCTATCGCCTACTGCCTGATGGATTCGCTTGAGGTTTTCGATGGCGATCTCGGCCTGGCGTGCGAAGACTTCCTGGATATACTGCCGCCGCGTGATCGTGCTGATATACCACTCCTCGATGTCGCGAATGCCCTTGGGGTCCTTCATCCAGGTGGCCGGCACGAGGGCGATGTCGCCGAAGGCCGTGCCGGGGAAGCTCGCCGCAATCGCCAGATCGGTTTCGTCGTACAGCTCGGTCACGTGCTTGTCGTAGAAGGCCAGGTCTTCCTCGCTGATCGGGCCGAACTCCTCGAGATTGTCGGCGGGATCGAGCTTGGACTCGTCGATCGGCCTCTGACGGATGATCGCGTCGAAGTAGAAGCCGCCTTTCGGCATCTTCGCCGACGGTCGCGCGGACTCGTCCCCTTCGGGGTACATCAGCAGCTCCCCGCCGGGCCCGGCTTCGGTATTGAACCTGCCCGGCACGAGCACGGCGGTGCCGTCGAAAGTGCGCCACGGCTTCCAGTCGGCATTTGCGAAGCCGAACATGTTCCTCGGGTCGGGCAGATTGACCACGTCGATGCCAAGCCTCTGGCGCAGGTCCGCGGTCACTTCGCCGAGCATCTGATAGGGTTCGATCACCTTCACGGGGGTACCCGGTTCATCCAGACCCAGGGCCTCCCGCAGCTTGGCGATGACGCTGACCTGGGCGCCGGAGACCGATGTGCCCCCCAAATCGATGGGGACGCGGTCCACGGGTTCGTAGTTGAGAGCGCGCAGGACGCGCTCGCGGCTGGTGAAAGAGCCTCGAAAGGAACTCCTGCTCATGCCAGACTCCTATGCAGGTTGCTTGGCCTTCGGGGCGCTCGAAACCGAGGTATATCAGGCCCTTGAGCCGAGCGCGGAGGAGATTGTAGCTTCTTGCGGACCCCGGTCAAAGCCGTATTCTGCCGGTGTGTCAGCCGCGCCGGCGGGCGGGGCCGGATTTGAACCGGCCGCCACAGGTGAGCTTTTCGGACACGGTCAGGAGATGGGCAAGTGCAAAAATTCGCGTGGCACTTGACACGTACAGACGGTCCGGTTATAATTAAGTTCATGTCGCGGCAGGTTTTGCGCCGCCGGAGGCAGAGGCTGATCGGGCGCTGGCGCATGCCGAGCAAAAAGGTCAACCTGCAGACGCAGGCGATAACGATACTTTGGGAAAAAGGGGAAACGATGAAAAGCGTAGGGGCTGTCGGACGTAGGAAGGGGCATCGGGGGAACATAGATATGCGGCTTCTTACGTGTGTTATGGTTTTGATTATCTCTGCCCTCGCACTTGCTGGGTGTAGATACCCTGTTAAAGCGGTCAGTTGGGTGGACCACAAGATCGACGACTTGATTTATCTCGGCGAAGGTGAGGAGTTTGCTTATCCGGGCGAGACCGAGGCAGAAGTGCGCAGGCGACATGAGCGCGTGAGCCAGCTCAACGGCCAGCGCGCGTGGTCCAGCCCCGTCTGGTTCGGCTAGTTCACCGGGCGGGCACTTGCCCT
>CAZGRF010000434.1:0-3574 GCA_964527825.1 uncultured Pirellulales bacterium | reverse complement strand
CGCTGTCGGTCGGGTCTGGGCGAAGGCGATACCGGTTGCCAGGAGCGCGGCCAGGCTTGCCGCGGCCAGCGTCCAGCGCCGGCCGCCGACGGGATTGGCGCATTTGTGTTCGACGATGCGCCGGATGCGTGTTGCGAGGCCGGTTTTGTTCGTTACAACCGCCGGGGCCAGAGCGGCGCCGCCTTGCGGAGTCAGGCCCAACAACGTGCGCGCATAGCGCGTGGTTACCAGACCTGAGGCGATGACCCAATCGTCGCACGCTTCCTCGCTGAGCGTCGTCAGACGGTGCCGTGCGAGCCAGACCAGGGCCTGCCAAGGCAGCAGGCAAGGCAGCAGTTCGGCCAAGAGGGAACTCAGATGATCGCGGCGTTTCCAGTGAGCCAGTTCATGGCACATCACGGCTGGCCAGTCGATTGCCTCGCCGTGTTCATCTTGCTCAGGCACCAGGAGGACCGGGCGCTTGGCCCAGCACCAAATCATAGGGCTGCGGACGGCCGGATTGCTGCGCACCTGGATATCGGCTCGCGTGCGTAGCTTTGCCTTGGCCGCCTCCATCGCGTCAACGATATTGCCGGCGTCGACAGATTTGGACTGCCTGACCAGGTGACGACCCAACGTCCACCGCCACACGAGCCGGACGAAAAGTGCGCCGGCCGCGACAAGCCACAGCGCCATCAACAGAGCGCTTGGATCGAACCCACGTCGCGGTGTCGATGTCGCCGGCGCGGCGTTCGCCTGTGTAGCAGGCGTGGCAACAGGCGCAACACTGGTTTCGTGTTCGGGTGGCTGCTGCACGGGCAAAGGTGGCGCGGCAGACCTCTCGGATTCAAGCACGGCCGGCCTGGCGTGCAGCAATCCCCAGTGCTGTCGTCTGACGGTCTGGCTTAGCAGAGGCACGATGACCGCCACGACGAGTGCCAGCAATAGCGCCCGATGTGCCCGAGTCGGATGCCTGCCCAAGATGAAACTGCCCCCAAGCCCCAGAGCCAGGCACACCGTGCTCTGCCACGCCAGCGGCCACAGCCAGGGATGCCTCGAAAGTATCTCGCCCATCATTGCTCTCTCTCCTTCTCTTTCTGTTCGATCAGATGTCTCAACTCGGCCAGCTCCGCGCGGTCGAGGTTACTCTCACGGATGAGATGCTGGAACAGCGACAATGCATCGCCTTCGTAAACCTGTCTGAGGAAACGGCGCAGCGATCCGGCGCCTGCTTGCTCGCGACTCTGGGTGGCGAAGTAGACGTAGCTCTTACCCTCGGCGCGGTGGTCGAGCCAGCCGGCCTTTTCCAGCTTCTGCATAGCCGAAAGGATCGTAGTGTAGGCGAGCTTCTTGCGGCGTGCCACCGCGTCTCTGACCTGATGGACGCTCGCTTCGCCCAGTTCCCAGACCGTTTCCAGGACCGTCCGCTGAAGCTCTCCTAGGCTGTCCAACGGTTTCTTCTTCATGGCGTCCTTCTCCGTATGCCTGCTCGGATGATCCTGCTTTCTACTCCACCGCAAAGTACTCCGACACATAGTATTTGTCAACGCAAAAAGGAAGAAAACTCAGCCTGTTTTGACCGGGGCGCCAGTAGTGGTACCGTAAGGCGTTTTTTTGCAGGTCCTTACGGATCACTGCAAACAGGGAAGAGAAAGGCCCCGTGGTGGACAGATACGGGGCCTTGGCTTTCTCGCGGCGCGATTTCTTGGTCTATTCTTCTTCTCTTTTCTTGGCGTATTGAGTAGCGATCTGCTGCTGGACGTTCGGCGGCACCGGCTCGTAGTGGCTCAGCGTCATGGAGTAGCTGCCGCGTCCGCCCGTGACGCTCTTGAGTTGGCTGGTGTATTGGGTGACTTCCGCCAGCGGGACCTGGGCCTTGATGGCGATGAAGTTGCCCGGCAGCATGTCCTGGCCGACCACGCGTCCGCGCTTTGACGATAGGTCGCCGGTGATATCACCGACGTTCTCGGCCGGGACGACGACCTCCACGTTGACGATCGGTTCGAGCAAGGCGGGCTTGGCCTTGCTGACCGCGTCGACAAAAGCCCCCTTGCCCGCGGCCCGGAAGGCGACTTCCTTGGAGTCGACGGGATGGTACTTGCCGTCATAGACCGAGACCTGAATGTCCTGCATGGGGAAGCCCGCCACGACGCCGGACTGCATCACGTCGTTGATGCCTTTGATGACGGCAGGCTCGTACTGGCCCGGAATGGTGCCGCCGTAGATGTCCCAGCTAAACTGCAGAGGCGGATCGCTGTTGCGCTCGGCCGGCTCCACGCGGAGGTAGACTTCGCCGAACTGCCCGGCGCCGCCGGTCTGCTTCTTATGCCGGTAGTGGCCTTCCGCCTTGCCCGTGATGGTCTCGCGGTAGGGAATCTTGGGCTCCTTGGTGTGGACGGAGAGTTTGAAGCGTTTCTCCATCTTCTCGAGCATGACACGGAGGTGCAGGTCACCGAGGCCGTGGGCCACCAGCTCCTTGGTCTGCATATCGCGCGTGGTTCTGAAGCAGGGGTCCTCCTCGCTGAGCTTCTCAAGAGCGCCGCCGATCTTCTGCTCGTCGCCGCGCGAGACAGGCTCCAGGGCCAGGGAGAACATCGGTTCGGGAACGGGTGGCATGGTGAACTTGCCTGCGACGCGGCCGTCGTGCACGAGATCTCCGGTTCTGAGCTCATCGACCTTGGCCAGCATGACGATGTCGCCAGCGCTGCCTGCCTCGACTTCGCTATTGTCGCCGCCCTGGGACTTGAGAATGTGTCCGGGGCGAATGCCCTTACGCTCGTCATTGCGCAGCAAGTTGGTGTCTGATTTCAGTGCGCCGCTGAAGATGCGGATGTTCGCATACTTCATGTTGGATTTCGGATCGAACGCGACGCGGAAGACCAGTCCCGCCAGCGGACCGGCACTATCGGCTTTGACCGGTGTGACGGTCTCGCCGTTCTTGAGTTCGGCCGGTTCGGCCTCGGCCGGAGACGGCGTGTACCTGGCGATCAGATCCAGCAATTCCGTGATCCCCACCTGATTGCGGGAGTCGGTGAAGATGATCGGAGTGAGCGTGCCGGACTGGAGCGCCTTCACGAAGACCGAGGCAACCTGGTCGGAAGACACCTCCTCGCCGCCCAGATAGCGCTCCATTAGGGCGTCGTCCGCTTCGATCACGCTCTCGATCAGCTCAGTGTGCGCCTGTCCGACATCCATCAACGGGGAGTCGCCGCCGGCGTTGACGATGCAATCGACGACCGAACTCTTGTCCGCTCCGGGCAGGTTGGCGCAGCGGCATTGAGCCCCGAAAGTCTCCTGAATGGCCTTGATTAGTTCCGGCAGTTCGACATTGTCGGCGTCCATCTTGTTGATCACGACCACACACGGCTTCTTGGCTTCACGGGCCAACTGGAACATCTTCCGCGTGTTGGTCTCGATCCCCGCCGGAGCACTGATCACGATGATAGCCGTCTCGGCGGCCGGGATGGACGTGATGGCCGGACCGGTGAAGTCGGGATAGCCGGGTGTGTCGATAAGGTTGATCAGCTTGCCCGCGTGCTGGACATGGACAATCGCCGATTGGATCGAGTGCTGATGGTCCTTTTCTTCATCGTAG
>CAZGRF010000433.1:0-3580 GCA_964527825.1 uncultured Pirellulales bacterium | reverse complement strand
CTAGCGCTCCGCTACGCGCGATTTGATGGAGATATGCAGATGGGTGGCAGCCTCAAGGCCGCAGGCCTTGGGGATGGTTTCGCGAATCTCGCAAACGCCATCGCCAAGCGTCGCGCGACGCTGCCGCACGACTATTGACAACCGTGCCCCTTATCTGACAAGTAACGGAGCACTGGGCAAACGTGTCTACAGGAGATCGCGCTTGGGAAATGCAGAGCTTGTACTGAAGCTGCCGAAATGGCTTCGGACCGTGATGGGCCATGAGGACACGCGTTTTGACTCCGTGGAGGCCAGGATGCGTCTTGCCATTGAACTGGCCCGACAGAATGTCGCGCACGGAACCGGCGGGCCGTTCGGCGCCGCCGTCTTCGAGGCCGACAACGGAAAACTCGTGGCCGCGGGAGTGAACCTGGTCGAGTCCTCGAAGTGCTCCATTGCCCATGCCGAGATGGTTGCTGTCGCGCTGGCACAGCAGACCATAGGCCACTACGACCTTGGCCGTGACGCGGTCGCTCGCGAGCTCGTGACAAGCACGGAGCCTTGCGCGATGTGCCTCGGGGCGATCCCCTGGTCAGGTGTGCGGCGTGTCGTCTGCGGCGCCCGGGGGGAAGACGCCTGTGCCATCGGTTTCGACGAAGGGAGCAAGCCACCTGATTGGATCGGGGCGTTGCAGAGCCGAGGGATCGAGGTCGTGCGCGACGTTCTACGCGATGAGGCCCGGGCGGTGCTGCAAGAATATCTGAGGTCCGGCGGCCCGATCTACAACGCGCGACGAAGCTGACCATCGACAACCGACTACTTGTGGCCCGGAACCGGAGGAACGGCCTGTACCGGTGGTGCTGGAACCAGCGGCCGAGGCATGTTGGGCTCGGGAATGGGCACAACCACCGGCGGGATAATGCCCAAGTGTTTCTCGATCCGTGCCAGACGCTCGTCGAGCTTGGCCAGCTTGGCATCGATGGCATCGAGCCTGGCGGTAATGGTCTGCGTGTAGGCCAGGACCTCCATGAAGTTCCGTTCGGTCACGCTCATGTAGCGTTCCATCACACGCTCATAGGCGTCAATGGCACGACTTGCATCGGTGCGGTATTCGGGCGTCGTGTAAACCTGCGCTTCCACTTCATACGACCTGCGGTTCTGGCCGACCGACGTGGACAGCCAGAGGATCACGATGCAGAAGACAGCAGCCGTGATGGCGACGCTTGGCCTTCTGTGCGAGTTCATTCGGCTACTCCTGCTTTCCTTCCCTGTGCGTATGCCGGCCTGCGCGCCCAGACAAGCCTGAGCGTACCGTCCGACGTTCCACACATACTATCGGCTGGAAGCGACGGGAGAATTAGGCGAGTTTTCGGACGAAGTCGTCATCCGGCGGATCGCCAATCCGTGCCCGGCGGGGGCGATGAGTATGCCAACTAACCTCAAGCCACGATCCTTTTATGAACCTGCCAACTTGCCGCGGGCACTCTGCCTGCGCTTGCGGGGGCAGGCCCGGTGCCTGCCTGGAAGGACGGCAACCGCCCAAAGGGTCGATTCTACGATTTTGGGCTCGGCTCGCGTTGCGAGCGTCTCACCGATCTCATGCCGGCCGCCGTCGGCAGCCCCCCTGCGCCGCCGCATCGCAGGAGAAAGTCGTGGACACCGCCCACCCAAATCCGGTAGAATCACTGTAGGTTAGCGCGGATTTGAGCGGTCAGGAGAGAACGCATGAGAACATTGGCGGCTCCTCGTCGCAACGTCGGTTTGGTCTGGGCACTGGTCCTTTGCACAGCTCTGCCCGTCTCCGCCAGGATCATCTATGTTGACGACGACGTCCATACGTCCGGCGATGGCTTATCCTGGCAGACCGCCTACCGCTTTCTCCAGGATGCTTTGGCTGACGCGAACGCAACGCCGGGGAGTGTCGAGGTTCGCGTGGCACAGGGGATCTACAAGCCGGACCAGGGGACCGCTGTTACGCCCGGTGATATCGGAGCGACATTCTCGTTGGCTGGCAGCGCTACACTTGCAGGCGGCTATGCCGGTGTAGGCACGTCAGACCCAGATGCGCGGGACATCGAATCGTTTCAGACCGTTCTTAGTGGCGATCTGGCCGGCAACGACCTGCCCATCGTCTCTCCCCCAGTGAACCCCTACAACTACCAATGGAACGAGCCTGACAGGGCGGACAATAGTCTTTGTGTTGTCACAGTAGGTCCCGGTGATGCGAATTCGACCACGGCGTTGGAGGGTGTGACCATCGCGGGCGCGCACTCTCACAACAGTCCGGCGTACATGGTCCGTGGCGTAGGCGGATTGTATATCGAGGCAGGGGCCAATGCCATCGTCCGGGACTGCACCTTCACGTTGAACACCGCTCCCGGCATAGGCTCCCGTGGCGAGGACGTGACCGTCAGCGACTGCGTGTTCAGAAAGAACGTGGCACTTGCCCACGGTGGCGGAATGTGGATTGCTGGGAATAGCCCACGCGTTGTCCGATGCCTATTCGAAGACAACTGGGCTCGGAACGGCGGCGGGTTATACACTACGGCTGTGCAACTTCAGTTGGACGACTGTACGTTCACCGGCAACGTGGCCTGCGGCCTGACATGCTTTGATGTTGGCTTTGGCGGAGGTCTCCATTGCGCACGCGGTGCCGGAGCGATCATAGATGGGTGCTCTTTCATCGGCAACGTTGGCTCTTTCGGCGGCGGGGTGGACTTTGGGAGTGTTGGCTTGACGGCGCCGGGACCGCCGGGACGAAGCGGTCCGATCCTACTGACCGGCTGCCTCTTCGTTGGCAATCAGGCCCGCGAAGGCGGCGCCATGTCCGCGCAGTCGTTCACCGTCGACGTAGAACACAGCGCCTTCCGCTGCAATCTCGCCCGCGGCGACTCCTCGAGATCCGTGGGCGGAGCGGTAGGCAACTGGGAAAGCGCGACACGTTTCAGCAACTGTGTCTTCTCAGGCAACGCCGCCTCGGACGCGGGGGCCGTCATATGGGCTGTGGGAGGAGGGAAGAGGCAGTGGCGAAACACAGAGGCTTGGGAGAACTTCGACGTTGTACTGGGCAACTGCACGCTGGTGGGTAACGTTGCTCCTGTCGGGCAGACCATAGCATGCAATTCGGTAGAGGGCGAGAACAGGGACACTGCGATCGTGTCGAACTGCATCTTGGACAACGGCGGCTATGAAATAGACAATCCGAACGGTTCCCATGTGGCCATAGCATTCACGGACCTGCTTGGCGGCGTAGCTGCTGTCAACGATCCCTGCAATGCCGTGGTTTGCGGAGAAGGCAACATCAATGTCGATCCCTTGTTAGCGGCCCCCGGTTATTGGGACCCGAACGGCACGCCGGACGACCTGAGCGACGACTTCTGGGTGGACGGCGACTATCATCTCAAGAGCCAAGCGGGCCGGTGGGACCCGATCAGCGAAGGATGGGTCATCGACGAGGTGACCAGCCCCTGCATTGACGCGGGCGATCCGAACAGTCCCATCGGACTTGAGCCGTTCCCGAACGGCGGGCGCATCAACATGGGCGCCTACGGCAGCACCCTTGAGGCGAGCAAATCCTACTTCGGCGAATCTCTCTGCGAAA